>JASUSA010000039.1 GCA_030446305.1 Clostridiales bacterium
AATGCTATCAGCATCGCGGAGTGGAGCAGTGGCAGCTCGTTGGGCTCATAACCCAAAGGTCGTAGGTTCGAATCCTGCCTCCGCAACCATTATTTTATTGTTTTGTAATAGCCATGAATATCATGGCCCCTTGGTCAAGCGGTCAAGACACCGCCCTTTCACGGCGGTAACAGGGGTTCGATTCCCCTAGGGGTCACCATTCGTTTTGTGGTATCGTAAACCGCATGTGGGGGTATAGCTCAGCTGGGAGAGCATCTGCCTTACAAGCAGAGGGTCATAGGTTCGAGCCCTGTTACCCCCACCATTATGGCCCAGTAGTTCAGTTGGTTAGAACGCCAGCCTGTCACGCTGGAGGTCGACGGTTCGAGTCCGTTCTGGGTCGCCATTTTTATGGTTGAGAGTAAAAACATTATATGCCGGTGTAGCTCAATTGGTAGAGCAACTGACTTGTAATCAGTAGGTCGCGGGTTCGAGTCCCATCACCGGCTCCATAGCTGGAGGGGTTCCCGAGTGGCCAAAGGGGACGGACTGTAAATCCGTTATCAGTGATTTCGAAGGTTCGAATCCTTCTCCCTCCACCAATATGCGGAAGTGGCTCAGTGGTAGAGCATCGCCTTGCCAAGGCGAGGGTCGCGGGTTCAAATCCCGTCTTCCGCTCCATTATGCGTTCTTAGCTCAACTGGATAGAGCACCGCCCTTCTAAGGCGGGGGTTTGGGGTTCGAGTCCCTAAGGACGCGCCAATTTCATTTTATAGTTCGGAGAGGTACCGAAGCGGTCATAACGGGGCGGTCTTGAAAACCGTTAGGGTGCGAGCCCACGTGGGTTCGAATCCCACCCTCTCCGCCAACTTATGATGAAAATAATGTTTCCCAAATTGGGGCGTATAGCTCAGCTGGTTAGAGCGCACGCCTGATAAGCGTGAGGTCGATGGTTCGAGTCCATCTATGCCCACCATGCCCAGATAGCTCAGTCGGTAGAGCAGGGGACTGAAAATCCCCGTGTCGGTGGTTCGATTCCGCCTCTGGGCACCATCAGAAAGATCAATGATTAAGTCTTGTCTTAGTTGTTGGTCTTTATTTCTTTTTGTATCTTTTAGCGTTATACGTAAAACGGTATAATGAATTGAGCGAATGTAAAGAAGATAGGAGATATGGTATGCTGGATCAATTGAGAAAAGAACTAAATGATTTAGACAAAGCGCTTATTGAATTGCTTGAAAAGCGTTTTGAAGTGACAGAACAAGTAGGTGCTTTTAAACAGCGTGAAAACATGGTAGTTTTACAGCCAGAACGTGAAGCTGAGATATTAGACCGCATTGCAAAGACACTTTCTGAATCAGATTATTCGGAGTATATTATCGAAATATACCGTAGTATTTTTGAGCAAAGTCGTTCACAGCAATCAAAATACGCTAAATAAAGTGAAGATCAGCAAATAACCATATAAAAGAATTACAAATATATTAAGATTAGAAAAGGACTATACTCAGCAATTCCAAATAATAGTATACTGAGAGCAGAGTAATTATCATATTCAGGAGTGCTAAATGGAAGTATTACAATCCTTATCATCGTCGACACTTAATTTTTTATATGAAATAAAAATTAACTATATCGTCGACATCGCAATTATTGCATTTGTATTTTACAAATTATTGGGACTTATTCGTGAAACGAGAGCAGAACAGCTCGCCAAAGGATTTCTAATTATTCTCATTATCTCCAAATTGAGTGAATGGGCAAAACTCTATGCGGTTAATTATGTTCTTCAAAGCACCTTTACCATTGGTTTGATTGCTTTGGTTATCATATTTCAACCGGAATTAAGGAAGGCGCTGGAACACTTGGGGCGAAGTCAACTGTTCCTAATGCCAACTCGAAAAAACGTTCAGAACTCACTGGAGCAAATGATTAATGAAATCGTAGACGCCGCGGGCGTCATGTCCAGAAAAAAAATTGGTGCACTTATTGTTATTGAGCGCACAACAGGGATTAATGATATCGCCGAGACGGGCACTATCATTGATGCGCAGATCTCTGCGGATCTGCTGATGAATATTTTTTATCCGAAATCACCGCTTCACGACGGTGCGGTCGTTATAAAAAATGAGCGTCTTATGGCAGCGGGATGTTTATTGCCATTATCATCGAATAAATATATTTCAAAAGAGCTTGGAACACGCCATCGTGCAGGGATGGGAATGACTGAGAGCTCAGATGCGCTTATTGTAATTGTTTCCGAAGAAACGGGGGTGATATCAATGGCTTTAGAAGGCAAACTTCAACGCTTTCTGGACACGACGACATTAAAAGAACTCATGAACAATGCACTTGTCGTGGAAAAAGAAGAAAAGCAGGGAGGTAAGCGCAATGCCAAAGGAAAATAAATTGTTGGAACGACTGAAAAAAGTCGTGACAGGCATCAAAAACTTACCGAAAGCTTTTTTTAGCATTAATTTGAATCACAATACGGGAACTAAAATTTTTTCATTGGTGCTTGCAATACTGTTCTGGGTATTCGTAATGGATCAAGTTGATCCAGAAATCACCAAAGTGATTGAGAGCGTTCCGGTGCAACTTATTAATCAGCAGGAGCTTGATCAAAATGATTTGATTATTATGGATCAGCATGATTACTTTGTTAATGTTGAAATCACGGGTCGACGCAATAACGTTTTGAATACGAATAAATCGTCCATATATCTATGGGCAGATGTTCGCAATGTAAAAAAAGGATCAAACATACTGCAGATTAATAAAACAATAAATTCAGAAGCAGTCTCTATTAAGACGCTTATTCCAAATGAAATTGTGTTGAGTATTGATCAAATTGTTTCCATACCAAAGCCTGTACAGGTAACAACTTCGGGCAGTTATCAGGAAGGGTTCTATCAAAGCGGCATGACGATAAGTCCTGAAGAGGTTAAAGTTATTGGACCTGAAAGTGTTGTAAATCAAGTGGCCTATCTAGGTGGGACATTAAATGTATCAAATATTGATTCGGATGCGACAAAGCAGATCAGTCTGGTGCCGTATGATAATGACGGTGAAATGGTTAGTGGGGTAACACTGGATGAAAGCTACAGCAGTGTTACGATTAACGTGGGAATGGAAAAAAATGTTGCAGTCAAACCGGTTATCAATGGTGTCCCAATGGAGGGATTTGAGGTCGTTGCTGCAACGATATCCCCTGAGTACGTCATTATTAGTGGGAACGAATCCGCTGTTTTTCCATTATCTGAGGTGTTTGCAGAGCCTATTAATCTCAAAGGTGAAGAGGCCTCGTCATTCATTGTTGAAAAGAGCATAGAATTGCCATCGGGTGTTCAGTCAAATGCTGAAAACAATATGGTTCAAATTGAAGTGTTAATCGAGCCGGTGATCACAAAAGAATTTAATTTCAATGTCAAAGACATTCCAATTGTTAATTTATCCGATACATTAGGGACTAATCTCAGTGAGAATACCGACACCATTAACATAAAAGTTAAAGATGTAGAATCAATAATTAACAACGTCTCGAAAGATGATATTCATCTTTCTATAAATTTTGGCATCGTGGATAAAGCAGGGCTATACCGATTAAAAGTAAATGTTGCAAATGAAGATCGTTATAAAGAGCTAAGCATTGACCCGATCTATATAGAAGTTCAGGTTACAGAGTAAATGGTGATGTGTATCGCCTTCCAGAGGTGCGTCCCCTTTTAAAGGGAAAATTAAAGCCTTTCCGCATAATCAATGCCAATGGTATATGCCAATGATTAGTTAATTTTTCAGGAATTGTTTAAAGAAAAAGAAAAAGGGTAAATAATAATGCAGGGCGGGGATATTTATATTCTCGCCCTTCTGTCATTTAAAAAGCCTAAATGTACTGAAATACAGTCATCACAACGGTGAATTAATGCTGTTTATACATCAATAATTTCATTACAGGACAATTCAGTTGCAGGAAAACTTGGAATAACATAGAATAAGATCACAGAGAGAAGGTTTGGCATGAATTTTTATGATGGCATGATGTATCCGCTAGAAAAAAAATGGTTAGCGGAAAAGCGTGAATGGCTCATGCAATTTGTCAAAGGAGAAGTATTGGAAATTGGATATGGTACAGGCACAAATTTTAAATTTATGAATACAGATGCAATTGATCATTTGACGGCACTGGATACAGCAGAAAATGATAGTGTCCACAGTGATTTGCCCATAAAATTTGTGACGGGAACAGTTGAGGCCTTGCCTTTTGAGGATAATTACTTTGATACGGTTATTGAAACATTGGTACTTTGTTCTGTTCAAGAGCTTGAACGATCAATATCGGAAATTTCAAGAGTGCTAAAGCCTGGTGGTGCTTTTGTCTACATGGATCATGTTTTGCCCAATGATGCGGGCCTTGCCAAAGCTTTCAAAGTGATTAACCCACTATGGTCAAAAGTAGCCAATGGTTGCCAATTAGTGCGGACGCCAAAAGCACTGTTTGAACGTAATGGATTAGAAATTGTAGAGGCCATAGCGTTGGAAAGGGTATATTTGATTATGGCATCGCCATTAAGCGCATTTAAAGATGCTGTAAATGTGCAATGAAGGCAATTGCATCATGCGCTTTAGTTAATCCTTTACGCCTTTACTAAAATATATTCCTAAAATATATTAAAATACATTGAATTTTCGGATGATGAAATAGTAGCAATTATAGTGAACGGATTAAAGTTTGGAAAATTCGAATGGTATAATGTCCTCAATCATCTCAAAAAAACTAGCAAGATTGAAAGGGAATGAAAAATCGTGATCAATATTAATCAAAGAGAACATGAAAACGGCATGCGCAAAGATATTGAAAAAATTTTAGACGCAGCGCACGACGCCATTATTGCTATTGATAAAGATGAAAATATAACGATTTTTAATCGTTCTGCTGAGCGATTGACAGGTCAAAAGGCTTCTTATGCAATTGGCAGCCCTGTTGAGGATGTGATTGACAACACGCGATTGCCCATTATTCTGAAAACGGGCATATCAGAGCTAAATCAGCAGCAGCCGCTTCGCGACATTATCATTGTCACCAATCGGATGCCTGTCATTGATGATGATGGTGATATTATTGGCGCTATCGCAATTTTCAGAGACATTTCAGAAATGGTGGATCTTGCAGAACGCATAACGAACCTCAATCAGATTAAAGAAACATTAGAAGCGACCATTACGGCGACACAAGATGCAATTTCTGTTGTCGATGCTGAAGGGATTGGCATTCTGATTAACCCTGCCTATACGCGAATGACGGGATTTGTTGCTGAACAAATCATTGGCAAAGATTGTACCGTAGATCTTACTGAAGGTGAGAGCGTTCATATGGAGGTACTTCGAACCGGCAAGCCGGTGAAGGGTAAAAAACTTCGAGTAGGCCCACAGCGTAAAGACGTTATTGCTGAAGCGGCTCCCATTATTGTCAAAGGTGAGATCAAAGGTTCTGTCGCCATTATTCATGATCTCACTGAAATCAATGAAATCTATAAACAGCTTGACATGGCTAAAAAGATTATTCGCAATTTGGAAGCAAAATATACATTTGATGATATTATCGGCACCAGTGACTTAATGGGATATGCCATTGAAAAGGCTAGAATGGCTGCCGAGACGCCTGCAACAGTTATCTTAAGAGGTGAGAGCGGTACGGGCAAGGAGCTCTTTGCGCATGCAATACATAACTCATCCGATCGAAAATATGCGCAGTTTATACGGGTAAATTGTGCGGCGATTAACGAAGGACTGCTGGAAAGTGAACTCTTCGGCTATGAGGAAGGCGCATTTACCGGCGCTTCTAAAGGCGGAAAAATTGGCCTCTTTGAAAAGGCAAATGGTGGGACGATCTTTTTAGATGAAATTGGTGAACTCAGTCTCAATATACAAGCCAAACTGCTACGCGTTCTCCAAGAAAAAGAAATCCTGAGAGTTGGCGCCAATAAACCGATCCCCATTGATGTTCGCGTCATTACAGCCACCAATGTTAATCTTGAAGAAGCCGTAAAGCAGAAGCGTTTTCGGATGGATCTCTATTATCGTATAAATGTTGTGCCCATTGATATTCCTGCGCTTCGGCAACATAAAGGCGATATCTTGGAACTGGTTAAACATATGATTAATAAATTTAATCTGGAATATGGACGAAATGTTCAAGAGATTTCTGAGGGGGCACTTCGAATAATCTCTGCATATGACTGGCCGGGAAACGTACGGGAACTAGAGAATTTTATTGGCAGGGCAATGATTAACATTAAGATGCAGGAAATTATTTTGACAGAGGCACATCTGCCATCAATAGTCTACCGACAGTCGCATAATAATGAAGTTCGCCATCCATTGGATGAAGGTATTTTAAGCTTGGATGAAAGTGTAAAGAACTTTGAAAGACAATTAATTATCAGAACCTTAGAGGTAAACGAATACAATAGGGAAGCAACGGCGAAAGCACTCAAAATAAGTTTGAGGACGCTTTACTATAAAATAAAGGCTTATGATATTGTCTGAAATATAATCGCGTTTTTAACCGCGAATTTATGGGGTAAGGAAATGACATGACATCATGACCATTAGGCGATTCTTCACAACAATAGGTTGAATACTCGTATGTTAAAAATCGTACCGATTGTCGTAAACGGATAAAAATTTGAATGATGCATTTACCGCTGGTACAAAAACAGCACAGCTATTAAGAAAAACTGCATGCAAACATTTGCAAAAAAACGATTGTTTTGCAAATTTTTGCATGCAGTTTTTTGCGTTTTATAACATTATCGTCATAAATTCAGCCTAAAACCCTGTAAATCTGTAGACTGTATGCAAAGTACACCTTTGGCATAAGACTTGCATAATTAATAATTGTCGAGTAAAAAGAAAACGATGAGGTGAAATCATGATTAACAGTTTTGAAGCATTATGTACCGAAGCCGTCAAGAAGGGACCAAAGACAGTTGCCGTTGCCTGCGCGCAGGATGACGACGTCTTAAAGGCTGTTAAAGCGGCGTATGACGAGGGTATGATTAACGTGATACTGGTAGGAGACCAACCAAAGATTAAAATGATTGCAGATACGATTGGTTTTGATATTTCAGGACTGGAATGCATTCAAATAGAAGATGCTGTTGAGGCATCTCTTAAAGCTGTTTCACTGGTATCATCCGGCAAGGCTGACATCGTAATGAAAGGACTGGTTGATACATCTATCATCTTAAAGGCGGTATTAAACAAAGAGGTTGGGCTGAGAAGTGGCAATGTGCTAAGCCATTTAGCCGTGTTTGAAGTGCCAACTTATCATAAAATGCTAATGCTGACAGATGCTGCAATGAATATTGCGCCGGACCTTAACACAAAGAAACAGATCGTTGAAAATGCGCTGGCGGTTACAAAAGCACTTGGAATCGAAACAGCAAAAGTCGGCGTTTTGGCAGCAAAGGAAAAAGTAAATCCTGCCATGCAGGCAACTGTCGATGCAGGAGAACTCGTAAAAATGAATCAGTCTGGTGAAATTACAGACTGTATCATAGGTGGACCATTCGCACTTGACAATGCAATTTCAAAAGAAGCCGCTCAGATTAAGGGCGTTAAAGATCCGATTGCAGGTGACGTTGATTTACTGATCTGTCCGCAAATAGAATCGGGCAATATTTTGTACAAGGCGCTCAATTTTTTAGCAAATGCGAAATCCGCCGGCGTTATCGTCGGTGCAACAGCGCCTGTTATTCTAACATCGCGTGCAGACAGCGATGAATCAAAGCACTATTCTATCGCACTGGGTGTTTTGATGACTGCAAACAAGTAATGGTAAAGCGTTATAAAAAATTTACGATGGGGAGGTACCAATGGCATTTAATATTTTAGCGATTAATCCGGGGTCGACATCGACAAAAATTGCAGTTTTTGAAGATGAAAAAGAAGTCTTTGAAACAACGATCAGGCATCCGAATGAAGTTATAGAGCAATATGCCTGCATATTTGATCAATATGACTTTCGAAAGCAAATTATCATTGATACGCTCAAGGAAAAAGGTTTCGATCTTAACACACTAAATGCAGTTGTCGGCAGGGGTGGTTTGCTCAAACCGATTAAAGGCGGCACTTATGCGGTCAATGAACCCATGTTGAAAGATTTAGAAAAAGGCGTTTTAGGCGAACACGCGTCCAATCTCGGCGGTATTATTGCAAACGAAATCGCATCTCAGTATCATATTCCGGCGTTTATAGTAGACCCGGTAGTCGTGGATGAGATGACGGATGTCGCAAAAGTATCCGGGCTGGCAGGCGTTGATCGCATATCGATATTCCATGCACTCAATCAAAAAGCGGTTGCGCGACGATATGCCAAATCAATTGGCAAGCAATATCAGGACATTAACGTTATTATCGCACATTTAGGCGGCGGCATCTCAGTGGGAGCCCATCTAAAGGGCAGAGCTGTGGATGTCAACAATGCACTTGATGGCGATGGACCTTTTTCGCCTGAGCGCTCTGGCGGCATTCCAATTGGCACGCTGACGAAGATGTGCTTTTCAGGAGAATACACATTAGAGGAGATCAAGAAAAAAATTAAAGGCAAAGGCGGCTTGGTTTCCTATTTGAATTCAAATGACGGCAGAGAAGTTGAGGCGATGATTGCAAAAGGCGATGAAAATGCAAAGCGCATTTACGAAGCAATGGCCTATCAAGTTGCAAAAGAAATCGGTGCCTGTGCGACTGTTCTCAAAGGCGACGTGGATGCAATTATTCTCACTGGCGGATTGTCTTACAGCAAGATGTTGACAGAGTGGATTGCTGAGGCTGTTCGGTTCATTTCAGAAGTTGTCATCTACCCAGGAGAGGACGAAATGCGTGCATTGGCTCAAGGCGGTCTAAGAGTGCTTAAAGGAGAAGAATCACCACAAATTTATCAAGGCTAGTGAAAGGTTGGTCAGGATGGGATCAAATATTTCAAAAGATAAACGCATTCGAATCATTATTGGCCACTACGGCAGCGGCAAAACAGAATTTGCCGTTAACTATGCGCTGGCGCTTAGTAAACTCGGCAAGCATGTTAGCTTGTGTGACCTCGATATTGTTAATCCTTATTTCAGGTCGAGAGAAAAAGCAGACATGCTTGAAGCAGCAGGCATTACAGTGATAAGTGGTGCCAGAAGGCATCAGGCCAATTTGGATATTCCCATGATCAGTGCGGCTATATTAGGGCCTTTGCAGCAGCCTGAAGAGCAGGTTATTTTGGATGTTGGCGGAGATTCAGTTGGCGCCAGAGTACTTGCGCGTTATCATCCCAATTTAAATGAAGGGGATTATGACATGTTCTGCGTCATTAACGCCAATCGCGAGCAGACGCAGGATGTTCAAGGTGTGTTGTCTCACATAAAAGCGATCGAAGCGACGGCGGGACTTAAAGTCACAGGGCTTATTAACAATACGCATATGCTTCGAGAAACGACGATAGAAGACGTCATGCGAGGGCAGGCGTTGTCAGAAGAAGTCTCCAAAATACTGGAGATACCAGTTAAGTATATTAGTACGCTTACATCTGTTGCAGCTCAGCTTGAAGATTCGCTGGCAGGTGAAATTTTCCCGATAAGGATGGTTATGCGGGAAGACTGGATGTAACGTACTGAATAAAAAGATAGGAGGTAAGGCAAGTGGCGGTAAAAGGTAAGGTTACATTTAACGTGGATATTTGTAAAGGGTGTGCACTGTGTACGACAGCTTGCCCGGTCAAAATTATTTCAATGGACACAAAGGTTATCAATGCAAAAGGGTATCACCCTGCTGCTGTTACAGACCCGGACAAATGCATTGGATGTGCAAATTGTGCGATGATCTGTCCGGACTGTGTCATCACTGTTGAAAGATTTTAAAGGGAGGTTAGGAAGCAATGGCTAAAATACTGATGAAAGGTAACGAAGCAATAGGGGCGGCAGCGATTAAAGCGGGCTGTAAGTACTTTTTCGGATACCCTATTACACCTCAGAATGAAGTACCGGAGTATATGTCCAGAGAATTGCCTAAAAACGGCGGCGTCTTTTTACAGGCAGAAAGTGAAGTTGCGGCCATTAACATGGTCTATGGTGCATCGGGCTGCGGCGCTCGTGTTATGACATCTTCTTCATCTCCGGGGATTGCACTGAAACAGGAAGGGATTACTTATATTGCAGGTGCAGAACTGCCGTGTGTCATCGTCAATATCGTAAGGGGCGGCCCTGGATTAGGCGGGATACAGCCTGCTCAGTCTGATTATAATCAAGTGACGAGAGGCGGCGGTAATGGCGACTACAAATTGCTCGTATTGGCACCGGCTAACCTGCAGGAAATGGTTGATTTGATGCAGGAAGCATTTGATGCAGCTGATTACTATCGAAATCCCGTAATGCTCGTCGGCGACGGTATGATCGGCCAAATGATGGAACCTGTTGAATTTAGAGAGATTAAAACGAAATACACATTATCTGAAAAAACATGGGCGACGACTGGTACAAAAGGTCAAAGACCACACAACATAATCAATTCGCTGTTCCTTGATCCGGCACAGCTTGAAGAACACAATCATAAACTTCAAAAAAAATATGACGATATGAAAGCCAATGAAGTTCGCTATGAATCGGTTGGTGTCGAAGATGCAGATATCGTACTCGTCGCCTATGGCACAACTTCCAGAATCGTACGCAATGCGATTGCGACACTGAAAGAAGAAGGCATTAAAGCGGGACTCATTAGACCGATTTCGCTATGGCCGTTCCCAATGGCAGCATTTGACGCAATTCCAGAAACCTGTAAAGCCATTGTTTCTGTTGAAATGTCAATGGGCCAAATGATTGATGATATCAAGATTGCTTCAAATGGCAGATGGGCTGTTGATTTTTATGGACGCTCAGGCGGTATGATTCCGACGCCGGATGGCATTGTAGCGAAAGTCAAAGAAATCATGGGAGGTGTTAAATAATGGCTGTGGTTTTTCAAAAAACAAAGGGTCTTTTAGACAATCAAACACATTATTGCCCAGGTTGTACCCATGGGATTATCCATCGACTGGTGGCAGAGGTATTGGAAGAACTCGATGTATTAGGCGATACCATTGCGGTTGCACCGGTGGGCTGTTCAACACTGGCATATGATTATTTCAATATGGATATACATCAAGCGGCACACGGCCGTGCACCGGCTGTAGCAACAGGCATTAAACGCGTTCAACCGGATAAAGTCGTCTTTACCTATCAAGGTGACGGGGATCTCGCTTCCATTGGTACGGCAGAGATTATTCATGCTGCACATCGCGGTGAAAAAATCACGACGATCTTTGTCAACAACGCCATTTATGGCATGACAGGCGGTCAAATGGCGCCAACGACGTTGATTGGTCAACGTGCCACAACAGCACCACTTGGCAGAACCGTTGAGCATTCCGGCATGCCGCTGAAAGTATCTGAAATGCTTGCGACGATTAATGGTGCGGCTTTTGTCGAACGCGTATCGGTCGATTCACCTGCGAATATTCGCAAAGCTAAAAAAGCGATTAAGGAAGCGTTTGAATGTCAAATCGCACGAAAAGGTTTCTCCATCGTAGAAGTGCTGTCAACTTGTCCGACCAACTGGGGCCTAACACCAATTGACGCCATTAAATGGCTTCAAGACAATATGATTCCATATTATCCGATTGGCAACCTCAGAAGACCAGAGGAGGTGTAATCATGTTGAATGAAAAAGTAATTTGCGCTGGATTTGGCGGACAAGGCGTTATGCTCATGGGGCAGCTGATTTCATATGCTGGGATGATTGAAGGCAAAGAAGTGTCTTGGCTGCCTTCATATGGCCCTGAAATGCGTGGAGGGACTGCAAATTGTGCGGTGATGGTTTCAGATAAACCAATCGGTTCACCTGTTATCACAGACAATGCGACGACGGCAATTATCATGAATCTACCTTCACTTGATAAATTTGAAGCAGATGTTATCGGAGGCGGCAATCTTTTGATAAACAGTTCGTTGATTGAAAAGAAAGCGTCTCGAGATGATTTAAATGTTTACTATGTGCCTGCAAATGAAATTGCCAATGACCTCGGCAATTTAAAGACAGCAAACATGGTTATGCTTGGCGCTTATCTGGAACTCACAAAAGCAGTTGATATTGAATCGGTACTGAGTGCGCTGAAAAAAACGCTGGGTGATGCAAAAGCACATTTGATTGATATCAACCGCGAAGCAATCAAAAGAGGTGCAGAAGCAGTAAAAGCATCTTAATGGTTACAATTGATAAGTGTGCAAACAAGATGATCTCCTGATGCACCAAGTGAATAAAAAGAGAACGTGGTGCACCATCTTTCACGATGTTTTACCGCAATATGTCAAAGTACCGTAGTAGTGATGTTGTGATGAAAGATTAGCATTTGAATATTGTGATTTCCTGAGCAAAGCACTTTTTAGGAATAAGCTTTAAGGAATAAGTTTTAAGGAATTTAATGCATTAAGTGTTTTGAAGAAGAGATTGGCCAGTCCAATCTCTTTTTTAATATACCGTTGCGATGTTCTGCAGCAATGTACTAAATATTTCGAAATAGTGACAATGATTGAATCGACTTATGATTTGTGAGATAATAAAGTGCAATAAAAATAGAAGGGGTTTTTGTAATGCAAGATTTTTTACAGGCATTTGCGTTGATTTTCGTTGCGGAAATGGGGGACAAGACGCAAATCATGGCAATGGCATTTGCGACGAGATATAAAATATCACATATCCTGCTTGGCGTTGGCATTGGCGCGTTTTTAAATCATGGGCTTGCGATTATGCTGGGCTCATTGCTGAACCGATATATTCCGATTGAAGCATTACAACTGGTAGCAGGTGTGTTGTTTGTGGCTTTTGGACTATTATCACTTTCGATCTCTGAAGAAGATGAAGAGTCAGCGAAAACGAATAAATATGGCGCGATCGCTACGGTTGCAATGTCATTTTTTCTAGGCGAACTAGGTGATAAAACGCAGTTGACAGCACTGACACTTTCAACACAGGCTCAATTGCCGCTTATGACATTGATGGGAACGGTTTCCGGGATGGTCGTAGTGAGTTCAGTTGGTATTTTTATTGGTGCGAAGTTAGGGGATCGCATCCCTGAACATATGATTCGATTGGGCTCATTCATAATTTTTATGCTCTTTGGACTCAATAAAATATTTACTTCATCCTATGTACAGAGTATGGGAAGTACTTTTACATGGATACTCATTTTGATGATCGCACTATTGACCGTTTATCGATTTATTATTTTTAGAAGGCAAATTATCGAAATATCCGTATCGGCTTTGCGCAAGAAGGCAAAAGATTTGAAGGCATACACAGAGCGCATCCAAAACGGTATTGATCAGCTTTGCCAAGGCTGCGATGTTTGCAGAGATATGGGCTGTGTCGTAGGGTATATGCGCGGGGTGCTTGCTGAACGTATGAAACCGGGCGAAATTGACTCGAATTATTTGGAAATGCTGCATAATCAGAATTTTGATCCGGATAAGGCAAAAGTGATTAGTGTTATGATTAATGAATACTTTGAGAAGTATCCAGATGAACGTGAAACGAATTGGCAGTTACAGACGGTACAAAAAGTACTTGAAAAAATTATAGAAAAGAATACAATACAGTTTAGTATGAAATAAATGGCTTGTACGCCATTGGTTGCGATAAACAAAGAATGAATTGGGGTGGCGTAAATGGCAAGACTTTTTGGAACAGATGGCGTTAGAGGCATCGCGAACACAGAATTAACAGTAGAATTGGCAATGCAACTGGGAAAATACGGTGCGCATCTGATCACGAAAGGCAAAGAAAATGGCATGATCCTTGTGGGAAAGGATACTAGAATTTCGGGTGATATGCTGGAATCGGCATTGATCGCCGGCATATTATCGACGGGTTGTAATGTTGTAAGACTTGGTATCATTCCGACGCCGGCTGTTGCTAAACTCATTAGAATTTTAAATGCAGATGCCGGCGTCATGATATCGGCATCTCATAATCCCGTGGCATTCAACGGCATTAAATTTTTTGATGAAAATGGTTTTAAACTGCGAGATGCACTTGAAGATGAAATTGAAGATGCAATACGAGAAAAAAGGGTGATCGACGGTACCCGGATAGGTGTGATGACTGATTATGATCAGGCAGAACACGATTATATTAAAGAGACGCTCAAAGCAGTAACGGGATTATCACTTGAAGGCATAAAGGTAGCGCTGGACTGTGCTAACGGTTCGGCATCTTTTGTGGCTCCAATGGCGCTTAATCAACTGGGTGCCAAGGTGTATGCGATCCATCACGAACCGGATGGCTACAATATTAATGAGGGCTGCGGTTCGACACACTTAAGTAATTTACAAACGTTTGTGAAGACAATCAATGCAGATGTCGGCATTGCTTTTGACGGTGATGCCGATCGCATGCTGGCCATTGACGAACACGGTGACATCATTGATGGCGATAAAATAATGGCGATCTGTGCCAAAGCGATGAAGGCAAAAGAAGTATTACCTGAAGATACGGTAGTTTCAACGGTTATGAGTAATTTAGGGTTTGATATCGCATTAAGGGAACATGCACTCAATGCTGTTAAAACGCAAGTCGGGGACCGTTATGTATTGGAAGAAATGCTCGCGAACGGTTACGCATTAGGTGGTGAGCAGTCGGGGCATATTATCTTTCTAAAGCATAATACAACTGGAGATGGTTTACTGACAGCGGTTAAACTTTTAGAAGTTATGAAACAGACTGGAGAATCCGCTTCGGAATTGGCGACGATTATGAAGGTATACCCACAAGTCCTCGTCAATGCAAAAGTAGCCAATCACAAGAAACATTTGTATCTTCAGAATGATTTGATCAAACAGGAAATTATGACCCTTGAAGCGGATTTCCACGGCAAGGGACGCGTATTGGTAAGACCTTCCGGCACCGAACCGCTGGTCAGGGTTATGATTGAAGGCGAATGTCAGGAACAGCTGGAAACAGCGGCAAAGACATTGGCTGCATTAATAGAACGAGAATTGAGCTGACGCCCAAAAACGCCTGTTTCTCTAAATTGGAGAAAGCAGGCGTTTTATGTTTAATATAATTTTCGGTATGATGAGGTCAATGCCCGAAAATTTACGATAGATATGCCGCTGATTATTGTTATGCTCACAAAGAGGCGGCGTGTGTTGTATCATACCATTGTGCGAGTGCGTTGATTCCAGATTCATCTGTCTCAGCTTGAATACTCAAATCATATACATAATTTTTGATGCTCTTTTGATAGATCGGATCATAATGCTTGGTTAAAATGTCTGCCACAAAGGCTTCATACTGTGCAGACTGGAGTTCTTCTGCCATACGGGTGTAAGCTTCCTTTGAAAGATAAGGCCTGATCCTGTCAAATGCCGGCCAAATGAGGGGTTCAAAATTTTCGGCACCACAGTACTCATCGATTAAGGCCTTGATTCGATTTTCCAAATTGCGCTGAACCATGATGTGTTCGCCAGATCGGATGGCTTCAAAGAGCTTTGGCGGGACATAGATGCTGCCGATACGTTTGCTTTCAGATTCCACAAAGGCATATTCAGCAGGTGATGCAGCGAGTTGGTGAAAAACGGTGTTTTCAAACATCTGCATGCGCTGAATTTCGTTTGTTCCAATGGCGCCGAGATGTGATCCTTTGTGATTGGCTGCTCCTTCAAGGTCTAGAACCGGATAGCCTTTGCGCATAAGCCCTGTTAACAGCTTTGTTTTGCCAACGCCCGTAAGACCGTGTACCATAATGAATTTTGGATATTTTGACGGTGTATCTAAATAGTCCAAAACTTGATGCCGGTAGTTTTTGTAGCCGCCGTCAAGGCAATGAACATTCTCGCCTATGCCCTGCAGCAATTGTGTAATGGAACGACTGCGAAAGCCGCCCCGTGCACAGTAAAATGCAATGGCTGCATCTGGTGACTCAGCTTTTATCCTGCAGATCGCGTCAAAGTAGTCAATAACTTTGCCGGAAGCGACCTTGAGTCCTAAGCGCTTGGCTTCCTCAACGGAGACTTGTTTGTAAAGTGTGCCGACATCATGACGTTCCTGATCGTTTAAAATGGGCATATTGACGGCACCGACAATATGACCTTGCTCGAACTCACTTTCACTTCGAACATCTATATAGTAAATATTTTGACGTGTAACGTCAAAGGGTATTTTTAATGCCATTTGGTTCGCCTCCTAAATCCAATCCTATTCTAACACAAAAAAAACATCCTAACTAGGATGCTTTTTGTTGGTTTCAATTTTGACGGAAAACTTAGAAAGATTATTGTTAAGATTTAAACTCGATCGATAGAGGTTGGTAATGGCTCGGGACATGCTTTTAACAGAATCACGCTGTTGATCGATCGACCGCTTTATAGACCTGCTAACATATGCGTTTTGCTTTGAAGCGTTGGTAAGCTCTTTCAGAAACTTGACGATATCACTGTTTCGTGCTTCGAGAAACTGAAAATCTTCTCTCAGCGTCTGGACGAGCACCAGTAGTTCAGGGCGAACGCGCTCATCTTGTTTCAGTGAGGTTTCAACGGCGTTAAAAGTTCCATTAATCCCTTTGATTTTGATATTGATGGCACGTGCGAGTGTTTCCAGTGTTTCAATGCCTTCAACTTGCTGCATGGTGTCCTCGGAAATGGTGCGAATTGCCGTTGATATTTGCTGGATTGCTCGATTGTTGACTTCGGCATCTTCATTGAGCGCCGTTGCATACTGATGGATATTATTGCTGATACTCGATATATTGTTTGAAATGGTTTCCAAACTCATCAGCATATCGTTATACGCGACAAAGAGCTTATTGAAAGACGGATTATCTGACTGCAAGTCTGTAAAGCTGAAGAGTCCTTCACTAGCATCTGTTAGATGCTTTGAAAACATTCGAAATTGGGTTTCCCACTTATGATTGCGCAGAAGGACCCAAAGAATGAAAAGCAACAGGAAACTGATGCTCAATGCACTGATCCACAGTGTATACCTTAGTATATCATTGTTAACAGCGGCAGTGTTAAAACCGAGGATGGCATGAAGCGATTGATCTGGGAGATATATGTAATAAAAGAGCATGCTTTGATTGTTCAACGTACCGTAAAAAGCGGTTGAAGTTTGAAGGCGCATGAGTGCGGGAAGTTCTGCTGTAAAAGAGGAATCGACATCTTCAAGGGTTTGCCACTGCATGAGATCATCTTCTGAGGCGTAAAGAATATAGCCATTGGCATCAAAGAAGAGCAGTTTATCGCCGGATTGCTCAGAAGTCATAACATGGTCATTAAAAAGATGATCTTCAATATGAATGGTACAGGCGCCAATGGGGACATCGCCATCAAAAATGATTTTGCGAAAGCCAATAACGGATTTATTATAATGAAGATCATAATAGGACGGAAAGATTATTTCGACATCATGAGGTAAATTAGAAGGCAGCCACTGGTTATAGGGTTCATTGTGCTGTGTTGCGTAGACGTCACCGGTATTGTAAATGATTTCATTTTTATCAAATAGTGTTAAAGTGACAGCGAGGATATCGGGATCTCGTAAGGCAACATTATTAAGCATTTCGACAATGTTTTGAAACTGATGATTCGAAGCGGCACTATTATGTATATTGATATAATTAAGTGCATGCAGAAAATCCATAAGTAATGGTTCCGATGCTAATGTGTCAACAGCATCGGCTTTTTTTGCATAAAATGCATTAAATTCCGTTAATAGTTGATTAGTACGTGCGTCTGTTAGGGTAATAAAGGAATGTTGGAGTGCATTCTTAATAATAATATAGGATGTGCCCGTCATAAGGCAGGCAATGATCATGGCGAGTGAAGCATATCTTATAACAATTCGGTGCCAATAAGTATTTTTTAGCATGACTGTTCTCCTTTATAATACATAAGGAAATTGCATAATTACCTTAAGTTGATCCTTCACGACAATAGGCTAAATTTTCATCTTATGAAAAGAATGCATATTGCCATGCAAAGATTAAAATTTGAATGATGCAATTTCCTCACATCCCAATAATACCCCGCGAATTGAAAAATTATCAATTCTGCAAAAAAGGTTTACAATAAAAATATTTCATATAATATAAGTAATAAGGGTTTTTATGGGCACAGGAGGTTTTATATGAGAATGATTAGCGTTCAGGATGCCGTAGAAGGGTTGGAGGTTGCCAAACCCATTTACGATTCAAAATTGTCATTATTGATCAGAGAGGGGAATGCACTAACAGATCGAACGATTGAAAAACTAAAAGCAGCAGATGTTCGTCATCTATATATCAATGACGCGCTTTCAGATGGGATTGTTCTAGAACCCCTTATCTCAGAACAGCTTAAGTTTCAAGCGATTGCTTTTATGAAAAAGATGTATGAATCACAAATGGCAGATAACCATCCCAATGATAATATACCACAAATTACGGAAGATCAGATTCGAACACTGCGGGGAATGGTTGACGACGTTTTAACAGAAATATATGCTTTTCAGGATAAAAAATATTACAGTACTGAGTTTTTAGGTGCAGAAGTTTATCATTTTGACCATGCGGTTGAGGTGATGATCCTCTCGGTACTGATTGGTAGAAAGCTGGGGATTGACCGCGAACGGCTCATTAAACTCGGCATGGGTGCCGTGCTTGCAGATATCGGCAAATCGCGTGTACCACAGGAAATTTTAAATAAACGTGGAAAGCTGAATGAATACGAGTTTGCAATGATGAAAAATCATGTGGATTACAGTTATGGCATTCTCAAGGATCTCGTAGAACTTTCACCAATTGCCAGACAAGTGATTATGCTGCATCACGAACGCCTCGACGGATCGGGTTATCCAAATGGTTTTATTGACGACCAAATTCCGCTGACAGCTCGTATTGTTGCCGTATGTGATGTCTTTTGTGCAATTGTATCAGATCGTACATACAATAACCGTATTTCCGTTGATGTCGCGATTGAAATACTAAGAGCAGCATCGCCGGTGAAACTCGATGCCGATGTTGTCCATACGCTGATTCAAATCGTTGATATCTATCCGCCGGGGACGATTGTGGAGCTGAGCGACGGCAAGATCGGCATTGTCGTAGAGAACAATGCAAATTCTGCTACACGGCCGATTATAAGGCCAATAGATGACGAAAGCACCTTACTCGATCTTATGAAAGATTTAACGCTGTTTATCAAAAAAGCGCTGCCTAAGCTCCCTTAGGGAGCGCTATTTTTTTGCCAAAATATGTGATAAATTTACGCTCTTATGCTTTAATGCGTTTAGAAAAATAACAGCGTGATAAAATATGAAATGGAGCATCAATCAATTAGAATTGTTGCGCCATGCACGTCATTTTTAGAACCTTTCATACATGAGGGTATTGCATAATTAATAATAATCTTTTGCCGTAAGAGGCCTATGCGCTGAAAGATGTGAATTCGATATATTGCAGTGGATGATTCACTTATGGCGGTTGTGCAATTTCCTAACGCGTTTACGGAGTCAGTAATGCCTAATTTCAATAAAGGGGGAAAAGGATGAGTACGAAAAAATATGTTATGGCTTTGGATCAGGGAACCACGAGTTCAAGAGCGATCCTGTTTGATGCAAATGGTGCAATCGTTAAAGTCGCACAAAAAGAGTTTACACAATTCTATCCAAAAGCTGGATGGGTTGAGCACGATCCAATGGAAATTTGGGGATCGCAATCCGGGGTAGCACGTGAAGTTTTGGAAACAGCCGGCGTAAAACCGGAAGAGGTCGCAGCGATTGGCATCACCAATCAGCGTGAAACAACGGTGGTTTGGGACAAGGCAACCGGGAAACCCGTTTACAATGCCATTGTATGGCAATGCCGTCGAACCGCAGATATCTGCAGCAAACTCAAAGCAGAAGGCAAAGACA
Organism: Clostridiales bacterium; assembly: GCA_030446305.1. Classification (GTDB taxonomy): domain Bacteria; phylum Bacillota; class Clostridia; order Peptostreptococcales; family Acidaminobacteraceae; genus Fusibacter. The sequence goes on from JASUSA010000039.1 coordinate 19,945, forward strand.
CATACATTAGAGAAGCGACGGGACTCGTCGTCGATGCGTATTTTTCAGGCACGAAAATCAAATGGATTCTCGACAATGTCGAAGGTGCCCGTGAAAAAGCCGAAAAGGGTGAACTGCTCTTTGGAAATATTGATACATGGCTTATCTGGAACTTGACGCGCGGCAAAGTACATGTGACAGACTATTCAAATGCGTCCAGAACGATGCTGTACAATATTGGTGAGCTCAAGTGGGACGAAAAAATACTGGAAATGCTGAACATACCAAAGGCGATGCTGCCGGAAGTCAAACCTTCTTCTGAAGTCTATGGCTATACAGATCCTAAAACATTCGGCGGTGCTGAAATACCAATTGCCGGCGCAGCTGGCGATCAACAGGCAGCACTGTTTGGTCAGTCTTGCTTTAAACCTGGCATGGCAAAAAATACTTATGGTACGGGCTGCTTTATGCTTATGAATACCGGCAAAAAAATGATGAAATCTGAAAATGGCCTCTTAACGACAATTGCATGGGGGATTGACGGGGAAGTTCATTATGCGCTGGAAGGTTCAATCTTTATAGCCGGTGCAGCAATTCAGTGGCTGCGCGACGAACTTAAAATTATTTCTGATGCAGCGGATAGTGAATACTTTGCATCTAAAGTTGAGGATACAAACGGCGTTTACCTTGTACCGGCATTTGCAGGACTTGGCGCTCCTTACTGGGACATGTATGCACGTGGGACAATGGTTGGTTTAACACGTGGTGCCAATAAAAACCATATTATTCGTGCAACGCTGGAATCGCTGGCATACCAAACAAGAGACGTACTGGATGCAATGCAGGAAGATTCAGGTCTTAAACTCAGTAAACTGCAAGTCGACGGCGGTGCAACGGCTAATAACTTCCTAATGCAGTTCCAGTCTGATATTTTGGGAACAGAAGTTGTCAGACCTACGGTTACAGAAACAACAGCACTTGGTGCAGCTTATTTAGCGGGGCTCGCAGTGGGCTTTTGGCCTAGCAAAGAAGTCATTACTGAGAATTTTGCAGTGGATCGCCTGTTCACACCGGAATTGTCCGAAGACATGAGAGCATCCAAGTACGAAGGCTGGAAACGTGCAGTGGATCGCGCGATGAAATGGGAGTCATAATCCCGTTTAGAGCATTTGTCGCTTTACGCGTGAGCAATCTTGTGTTATAATCAAGACATAAATGAATAGACGGCAAGAGTATGAGAGCCAATATAAATAAGCATAGGAATATGTTTGTTTGTGTTGGCTTTTTTTATTAGATAGGAAGTTCTACGCTTTCAGTTTTTTGCGGAGGGTCTAACCGTGAAAAGGTGAAGGATCAGATCTTATTGGAGGGGGATAAGGATGTTTGATGTTACAATTATCGGCGCCGGCGTGATTGGCGCATCGGTTGCAAGCTATTTAAGCAAGTATCAGCTGAGAGTCGTTGTATTGGAACGTGAGAATGATGTAGCCTGCGGCACTTCGAAAGCGAACACAGGACTGGTTCATGCGGGCTATGACACGCATGCCGGAACCGTTAAGGCTGCAATGAATGTGCGTGGCAACCAGCTTTACGAGGCAGAATCAAAAAGGCTCAAATTTCCATTTCGCAAGATTGGGTCGCTTGTTGTCGCGCTAAATGATGAAGAATACGAAGTGGTGGAATCGCTCTTTGAAAATGGCAAAGTTCTGGGGATAGAAGGGTTAGAAATCCTAGACGGCAATGCTGTTAAAGCGATGGAACCATCCATTACAGCGGAACCAGTTGGTGCACTCTTTGCACCTACTGCCGGTATTACAGAGCCTTGGGAAGTGACGATGGCCTATATGGAACACGCGATGGACAATGGGGTTGCACTTAAGCTCAATTATGCCGTTTCACAGATCCAAAAGACATCAGACGGTTTTCTAATCAACGACGAAATTGAAACCAAGCTGATTGTCAACTGTGCCGGTGTCCACGCAGATGATCTCTACGGTATGGTAACGGAGACGCCTGAATTTAAAATTATCCCCCGAAGAGGCCAATACTATTTGCTGGATAAAGAAACTGAGGGATTTGTCAATCATACGATTTTCCCAACGCCGACTAAAATGGGCAAGGGCATTGTCGTCGCACCGACGATTGACGGCAATATACTCGTTGGACCGGATTCGGAAGATCTGCCGCAATCCATGAAAGAAGCGACGGAAACGACGCGGGAAAACCTAACGGCACTTAAAGAAAATGCAGCACATATGTGCGGCAATATTCCTTTCCATTTGAATATTACAAATTTTTCAGGAATGCGCGCGGAGCCGGATACAGGTGACTTCATTATTGAAATGTCTAAAGTAGATGGTTTTGTCAATGTCGCCGGTATTAAATCGCCGGGACTGTCTTCAGCGCCGGCCATTGCCGAGCGCGTCGAAGGCATTGTCAAACAGGCTTTTGTCTCTTTGCTGCCAAATGAGGACTATGTTGATACCCGTAGAGAACGTATTAAATTCAATCATCTGGACGAAGCAGCCCAAGCGGCGTTAATGCGTAAAGATCCCCGTTATGGTCGAATTATCTGCCGGTGTGAAATGATTACCGAAGGTGAAATTGTCGATGCGATTCATCGCAATTGCGGCGGCAGAACGCTGAATGGCATTAAACGCAGGGTTAGACCCGGTGCAGGCAGATGTCAGGGCGGTTTTTGCGGACCGCGCGTGATGGAAATTCTATCGCGTGAACTCAATTTGCCGCTTACAGCAATTGTTCAGGAAGGCAAAGATGCGTATATTCTCACAAAAGAAACCAAAGTGGAGGAGGAGGCGTAATGAGTGCATATGATTTAGTGGTAATCGGCGGCGGACCGGCAGGTCTTGCGGCGGCGGTAGAAGCGTATGACAATGGTGTTGAAAGTATTCTCATCATCGAGCGTGACCGCGAACTCGGCGGCATTCTAATGCAGTGTATTCACAATGGTTTTGGACTGCATCATTTTAAGGAAGAATTGACGGGACCAGCCTATGCAGAGCGGTTTATTAATATGCTTAAAGCGAAGGGCATTGACTATAAAATTGATACAATGGTGGCAGAAATTACAAAGGACAAACGCATTAAAACCATGAGTGCATCTGATGGTATCACTTGGGTTCAGGCAAAGGCCATTGTACTGGCCATGGGATGCCGTGAGCGAACAAGGGGTGCGATTAGTATTCCGGGTTCAAGACCGGCCGGTGTTTTTACAGCGGGCACAGCACAGCGCTATATTAACATGGAAGGTTACATGGTGGGTGAACGCGTTTTCATACTGGGTTCAGGCGATATTGGACTGATTATGGCGAGGCGTATGACACTGGAAGGTGCCAAGGTATTAGGCGTTGCAGAGATTATGCCACATTCAAACGGCTTAACGCGAAATATCGTTCAATGCCTTGACGATTTTGAGATACCACTTTACCTTAGCCATACGATCATAGATATTCGAGGAAAAGACCGTTTAACGGGCATTACCATTGCACAGGTAGATGAAAAGATGCAGCCAATTGAAGGGACTGAAGAGGCCATTGAATGCGATACGCTGCTATTGTCGGTAGGGCTGATCCCTGAAAATGAAATATCAAGGGCGCTGGGCGTCGCAATAGATCCTCGAACCAAAGGCCCCCGTGTTAATCAGTATATGGAAACGAGCCTTGAGGGTGTATTTGCCTGCGGCAATGTTGTTCACGTTCATGATCTCGTGGATTATGTCACAGAAGAGAGCATTCGTGCCGGCAGAAATGCAGCTGCTTTTATTAAGGGGCGTCAGTTTAAAGCAGTTGAAGCCTATACAATGACGACGCCGGGGGAAGGCATTGGCTATATTGTCCCTCAGGAAATTTGTGAACAAAGTGCAGCTGAAACGGTAACCCTGCTCTTTAGGGTTAAAAAGACCTATAAAAATGCACGCATTAATGTATTTGGCGATGGTGAAAAAATAAAATCACTTAAAAAAATGCATTTGGCACCTGGTGAAATGGAACGCGTTGACTTAAAACTTGAAAAAGTTTATCAACAGCTAACCGTAGAAGTGGAGGCATAGGATGAAACAAATGATTTGCATTGTCTGCCCAAAAGGCTGTCATTTAACCGTGACGCCGGAAGGCGATACCTTTAAGGTCAGTGGTAATGAATGTCCGAGAGGTGAGAAATACGCTATTGAAGAAATGACTTGTCCAAAGCGGATGGTCCCGTCAACGGTGCGTATTGAAGGTGGTTTGCTCCACAGGCTGCCGGTTATTACAGATCAGCCAATTGAAAAGAAATTTATTGGCGACCTCATGAAGTCACTAAGTGGTGTAACAGTAAAAGCACCTGTAAAGCAAGGGGATATAATCCTCGAAAATATTTTCGATACAAAGGTCAACATCGTTGCGTCGAGATCGATGATGTAAAACCTTTGCATAGAGCCGGCCTATATAACCCTCACTGATATATGCCGGCTCTTTTTATGGTTTTGATTGTATTGATTGATCGATTCGCGATTGTTTGAAAGCGGCTATAAGGCATATAATATGATGCGTGTAACACGGTGACAAAGTCGCTGGTGAATACGCTTAGCATGCGTGTGATGTGATGCGTTTTTAATAAAGGGTATCCTTTTATTCGATGGCATGATTCAGGGTTTGAGATCAGTGGACGTGTGATTAATCGCCGCGACAGTAGAAAGTGATTACTTGTGACAACGTTGAAGGGTTAAATGTTGTGATGCAAATCGCATTATGTTATAATAGCTGAGAGAAGAAAGGAGGAACATACGGAAAAATTCATACAAGCGCCAGAACTGATGCAGATCAGTTGACGAGGGCGGGGTTAATCGAAGTTTTCGGCGGGTGCCCCGCGGTGTAATCGACACCGTCAGCTATCGGACAAACCACGAGAGTGATCGCGTGAACAAACCCGGTAAGTCGATTCAAGCTATAAGTGCGTCTAAAAACAGACACCAGAAGATAGGTGTTTTTTTTATTTTTTGAAATCGATCGAAAGCCGTCTTAAGAAGCATGTATCGTTGAAAAGTTTCCGATAAGTTGTCTTAATCCATCTCAGTAGGCAAATAAGGAAATTTGAGTGATGCCGTTTACAATTATGAGCGGACACATCAAGCGAATAGGATTAAAATACGTTTGAAGCGATCAATGAGGCAAGATCGACATTAAATGCTAAAATAAATCAATATAAAAGTAGACGGGCCACTATAAGCGTGGTCAGTTAAATAAGGAGAAAACATTATGTGTGGTATCGTAGGCTATATTGGTGAACAAAAAGCAATTCCGTTTCTAATTGAAGGACTCTCAAAACTTGAATACAGAGGTTATGATTCCGCTGGGATCGCCATCAACGTCAACAATGAACTGCAAGTATTTAAAAAGAAAGGGCGATTAAAAAACCTAGAGGAACAACTTGATTTTTCACTTGATACTGTGGTTGGCATCGGCCATACCCGATGGGCGACGCATGGTGCGCCTTCAGATGAAAATGCACATCCTCACTACAATATGAAAAAAACCATTGCAGTTATTCACAACGGCATTATTGAAAACTACATGGAAATCAAAGAATGGCTCATTGAGTCATATGGCATTGCATTCACTTCAGAAACCGACACGGAGGTGATTGTCCATCTGATCGATCATTACTACGAAGGTGATTTGCTTGAAGCGGTTAAAAAGGCAGTTGACCGCATGGAAGGTGCCTATGCGATCGGCGTTATTGCCAAAGAAGAACCAGACCGTTTAGTCGCGGTTAGAAAAGACAGCCCGCTCATCGTAGGACTGGGTGAGAACGAGAACTTTATCGCATCAGATATTCCGGCATTGCTTAAGTACACGCGAAAGATGCTGTTAATTGAAAACGATGAAATCGTTGACCTTCACAAAGATGATGTCACCATTTATGATGACCTTGGCCAAGTGGTAAAAAGAGATATTTTTGAAGTCACATGGGATATTGATGCTGCAGAAAAAGAAGGTTACGAGCACTTTACCTTAAAAGAGATTTTCGAACAGCCAAAAGGCGTTAAAGATACGGTAATGAGACGGATTGATGCATCCGGTGATCTTAAACTGGAAGGCCTCCAAATAACGCAGGAGGCTCTTGCGGCGATTAATCGCATCTATATTGTAGCCTGTGGAACGGCATACCATGCAGGACTCGTTGGCAGACGTGCAATTGAAAAGTTTGCAGGTATTCCGGTAGAATGTGATGTTGCCTCTGAGTTTCGCTATCGTGATCCGTTTATTGATGAACACACCCTTTTTATTGCCGTATCACAGTCCGGTGAAACACTGGATACACTGCAGTCTATGAGAGAGGCAAAGCGCAAAGGTGCAAGAGTTCTCAGCATTGTCAATGTCGTGGGCAGTTCTGTATCACGTGAATCCGATGATGTCTTCTATACTTGGGCAGGGCCTGAAATCGGCGTGGCGTCGACAAAAGCCTATACGACGCAGTTAACGGCGTTTTATCTTATTGCCCTCTATTTCGCGAAACTCAATGGCTATACGACTGATTCATATCGCCATGAAATTTTAGAGGAACTGCTCAAAATGCCGACGATGATCCAAAGCGTACTCGATAAGACCGAAGATATCCAAAAACTGGCCGCAGCACAGTTTAACAATGAAAAAGTATTCTTCATGGGCCGCGGCGTTGACTGCGATCTCGCCTTTGAGGGTTCACTGAAACTCAAGGAAATTTCGTATATCAATTCATTTGCCATTGCAGCGGGTGAGTTGAAACACGGTACAATTGCCCTGATTGAAGAAGGCACTTTTGTCATCGCCGTTGCGACACAAGACAGGCTGTACGATAAAATGCTTTCAAACATTAAGGAAGTCAAAGCGCGCGGCGCACATGTCTTTGCCATTGCGCAGGAAGGCAATACGGAAATTCAGAAGACAGCAGATGAAGTCTTCTATATTCCAAAGACCATGGATGAACTGGCTGCGATTACAGCAATTATTCCGCTTCAGCTCTTTGCCTATTATGTATCGCTTGCCAGAGGGAATGATGTTGACAAACCGAGAAATTTGGCTAAATCGGTTACCGTTGAGTAGTTTGAGTGTTATAAATGACCATTAAAAATGGCCGCGTCAGTCAATAATATCTGATGCGGCCATTCGTCATTGTAAAAACACTATAAGTTTTGTTTGAGAATAAAACCTGCAAGCAGTGATCTTAATACATCAGGTTTTTCAAAGATGGCGACATGGCCGCAATCGGGTAGTAATGCGAATTCAGCACCACTGATTTTATCGGCGAGAATTCTTGAAAATACAGGGCGCTTGAGCAAATCTTCTTCACCGCAGATAATAAGTGATGGGCAGCCGATTTGAGATAGCTCATCTGTGAAATCGGCATCTTTTAAAAATGTATCATAAAGTATTTTCTGTCCAGTGAAGTAGTCTTTAGGAACTTTATTCAGCGCTTTGGCACGTTCTTCAAGCATGGACATATTTTCTTTGATAAAAGTGGGGCCATAAATGCTTGGCAGCATACCCCAAAAGAACTTTTCGCCATCATCAAGATCGCATAACATTGACCAGCTGTCGAGAAAAGTCTTCATAACGGCGTCAATTTCTGAGACGGAATCAATAATTGAGATAGATTCTGTCATTTCAGGGTATTGGATGGCAAACTTCATGGCGATTTCACCGCCGTACGACGTGCCGATAATATGTACTTTTTGAACATCCAAGTATTGGAAAAGTGCATAAGCTTCTTTGCAATGTGACTCGAAAGTGTAGGGGCCCTCGGGCTTGTCTGATTTTAATTGACCTTTAAAATCGTGCAGAATAATCCGGTAGCCTAGTTTTTCAAAGATTGGCCATAATGCATCCCAACTGCTGGTGGATGCCATGACGCCATTAAAAAAGGCAACGGTTCGATTAGATGTTGTATCGCCCTTAACTTCATAATAGAGTGAAATGTTTTCGTACTTAAAGATTGACATATTTTCCTCCTTTGTTCCATCCTTAATATTTATAGTTTGCAATTACGGTGCCAAAATGACGGCATCGTCTTAGCCGCCAAATGGGGGCATTGCATGATTGATCTAAACTTTTAGTCATGAAGAAATCGTGCTGGTGTCATATTTATGAACATGGTGTACAAAAAATGAACACAACAGTCAGGATGAATGATCCTTTTCATTAATGAATGGGATTGTTATAATAGGCTATAGGATAACTGAAGACATCAAACCTTTGATCGGTTATTGATGTTGTGACGACAGTGAGATATTTAATCATGAGAAAATGGAGGACCAAATGCAGAAAGCATTAGAAACGCCTTACTATGCTGTTATTTTCACATCAAAGCGCACAGATGGTGACCATGGTTATGGTGAGGCTTCGGAAAATGTGGTGGGCATTGTTTCAAAATTCGAAGGCTTTTTAGGTGCCGAGAGTGTAAGGGATTCAAATGGCCTCGGCATAACGATTTCCTATTGGGAATCAATGGCGCATATCGACAAATGGCGACAGAATGCCGTGCACAGTTCTGCAAAGTCTATGGGCAGGGAAACTTGGTACAGCAGCTATCGTATTCGCATTTGTGAAGTGAAATATGAAAACAGTTTTCAGCATCCCGAACATCAATAAGAGGGTGTGAGTTAAGGGGGAAATGCGGCTTATGAGCAGTGTGCAGAAGCAATTAAATTTGACGTGTCATGCACAAAGTCAACATCCAAATAATAGGATTGAAATAAACCTAGCGGGTGATTCATTTTTTTATGAAGATGAGTGGGTAAGCCTTCATCGCGAAGGAAGCGCGGAAACGATTTTTGGAATTGTGAGACATAATCCCAACTGTGGCCCCGATGAAATAAGAACAGAAGATTTCTTATTGTCACTTTTTATAAATCGTCCAATTGAATCAGTTGGCGATTACCGAATAAATGGTGATTCCATGATGATCGTAATTTCAAAGTTAGCATCGTTTTCACTGTCATTAGGCATACGCAAGCAAATGGGCCTTTCAGCGGGAAAGGCATTGATGCTAAATGAGTCAGTCATTGCTAAAATGAAAGCTGATGGCATTGAGCAGATAAGGGTTTTTCATGAAATGACAGGTGCGACGATTGATTATGCACTGTCAAATTGTATTTCAGGCAGTATGGAGGAACAAGCGTTTCTTATTAATTATTATGAACGGGAATTGCTTTGCTTAAGAGAACCAATGTTTATAAAGAAGTCGTTTTGGCAAGCAATGCCGGAAACAGTTCGTGAAGGACTCGCATCATATTACACGGAAGATGGCAATTATGCTGTGCTGCAAAAGAAGCCAACCCATAATCAATGGCAAACGATTAGAAATTATTTAAGGGAAGCCGGTTACTATCAGCTATCTTTTCTCCCCATACAAAAGTGTCAAAAAAAGAGTATTAAAAATTGGCTTAAAGCTTTGTATATGTCGTTTTTCAAATGGATCATCGGAACGAAAACTGTTCAGCTGTCGGTAATCAGGCCGTTGCCAATTGATGAAACGGCATTTGTATGTCGCTTATCACAGTCGTCTTTTGATATGTTGGGCATTGAGCCGGGGGAAAAGGTTATTATAAGTTACGGTAAAAAACAGGTATCGTTAAGGGCGCATTTATTGAGTGATGTGACGACGATGAATAAGGTTAACGTGGCGTTGACAGAAGATAGAATGGCTTATGTTATCGGACTGCCAAGTCATATTAGAAGGATGCTCCGAATCGGTGATCTCAATGCAGTTATTGATATTGAACGCGATGCAAGCTATTTGTTTTGGAAAAAATCGCATTTGCAAATATTGCCGCTCATTGGGCTGCTCATCTCAATTATTACGATAACGGTTGAGACGGCAATGCGTGTAGTACTGTTTTGTATATTGGGAATTATCAGTATTTACGTTATGATGTCAGAAGAACGTTCTAAAATCATTTAAAGGAGGAAACCGATGCAAGCTATGTCGCTTAAGCTAAAACTAATGTCTGAAACCCTTTGTGTTTGCCGATTAGATACTGATAGTGAACTCCCGGTTTGGGCTTTAAAGGATCCATTTTTTTCGATAACAAAGACAGCGGATGAGTTGTCAGTTGTGTGCAGTCAAAGTTCTGTACCGGAAGGTGTTCAATGTGAGGCAGACTGGTGTTCTTTAAAAGTATTGGGTCCGTTGGATTTTTCACTTATCGGCATTTTGTCTAAGATCAGCGGTGTTTTGGCCGAAGCGGCTATAAGCATTTTTGCAGTTTCTACCTATGATACGGATTATATCATGCTCAAATCATCAAAACTAGACGCAGCAGTAGCAGCTTTGTCACAAAATGGCATGCTTATTGAGCTGTAGAGACTGCGCTGCATTTCTTGGTACTGAAATGAATGTGAGACAACGGATGGACTCGTCAACATTGAAAAAATAAATTCAGGCTGAATGATTTAAATTGAGATAAGGAAAAGAGTTTAATAAGTAAAGTCAGATTTGTTGGCGACGAAAAATTAAAATGCTACAATACGAATAGTAGGCTTTATCGTATGAAACATAAAGGATGGCTATATGTTAAAAGTAGTATACACATTACTCGTCGCTGCAATAGGAGGCCTTATTGGGCTCAAATTGAAAATACCTGCTGGTACTTTGATTGGATCAATGGTAGCAGTAGGACTCTTTAATATTACAACAGGACAGGGCACGGTTCCGGTTAACTTAAAAATTGGCGCGCAAATTGTTATTGGTGGTATCATTGGTCTTAATTTTACAATGGACATGATCAGACAATTAAGGTTAATGATTGTCCCCGCGCTCATTCTCATTGTAGGCCTTACAACATTTTGCCTTGCCTTAGCATTTATTATTCATAAAACGACGGGGATGGATTTAATGACAGCACTCTTTAGCTGTTCGCCTGGTGGACTGGCAGATATGTCGATTCTGTCAGAGGCCTATGGTGCCGAAACGGCAAAAGTCGTTGTGATGCATGCGCTGAGGTTGATGACTGTGGTAATGATCTTTCCGGTTATCTTTGGTTTTCTGGCGCGTCGATGAAGAAAGCCGAATGATAGAACCCATCAATACTTAGTGTTTTCAACATAAAATGGGCACAGGATGTGATCGTAATGAATTCGGTATATAAAAACCCTATTTTCATTGAATTGAAAATAGGGTTTAATCTTTTTTGATCTTTTTAACGATCTATTGATTTTTGATTGATGACAAAACATCAATGGTCATTTGTGCAGGGGCATTGTAATTAATGAGGCAACCTGCCAGCAAAATAGCGCGTTCATCATCCGTAAGGCCTTTTATTTCAAGCGTGATGGCATGTTCGTCATAGTTGCCGCTGGAATTTTTGCTTAAAACAATTGCATCGAATTGCTCCGAGGCATTGAGCATGCCCTTTTTAACATCTTTTATAAAGACGTAATCGTCAATTTTAAAGGCATAGCTTTCACCTTCTGGAAAAGTGAACGGCAACATGCCCCAGTTGATGAGGTTGCTGCGATAACGCTTTGTCGCATAATCATTGACGATATTTGCAAGGCCGCCAAGGACTTTTTGACAAGAAGCGGCTTGTTCACGTGCTGAACCATCGCCGGGTTTAACGGCAAAGATGGTACTGCCAAAAAGCGTTTCCTGCAATAAGGTGTCACAGGACATACCGTCCTTGCATAAGGTTTTAAAGATCGTATAGAGCTCATTTTCAGGGTCTAGCTTATCCAGTGTGTTTGCAGAAAGCACTAACTTTGCAAGTTCATGTGATGCTTTTGCACGATTAACATATGCTGGATCTTTTCTCGAGAGCGTAAACTCTGCAAGTTTTAATGGATTTGATCGGTATGAAGACGTTTCACCCGAAGGAATGAGTTCGTCAGTAGTGGTCACCGGATCATTGATAACGGAGGCCATTTTAAGAAGCAAATGTGGCTTAAGTGCCGGCATTTTGGGCCAGTCGGCAATATTTGGACCATATTTTAATGTTTCATCAGGGTTAGCTTTCCCAAATCCAAAGTATACGCGATGGTTGTAGACTTCTTCATTGAAAGTATATTTGGGCGCTTCGTTGGCAAATGTCATTGCAGTTGCGGATGTTAAAATGCCGCCATTTGCAGAAGTTGCTGCAATAGAACGTGCATCCATTAATGCGACAGAGGCAATTTGTCCTGAGCCGGGTTTTGACCCTTCACGGCTTGGGAAGTTACGCGTCGTGTGACGAATGCTTAGTCCGTTATTGGCGGGAACATCACCGGCACCAAAACAAGGTCCGCAGAAAGCTGTTTTTACTTCTGCACCGGCAGCCATGAGATTGGTAATGGCACCGTGATGGATGAGATCCATAAAAACGGGCTGACTGGACGGATAGACACTTAATTTGAAGTAATCATTTCCAACGGATTTTTGTTTCAAAATTTCTGAAGCAAAATAGACGTTTTCGAAAGTGCCGCCGGCACAGCCCGCAATAACACCTTGGTCGACCATAATTTTGCCATCGACGATCTTATCCGTTAATTTAAAGTGAACGTTAGGGTTCTCTAGCTGTGATTTGCTCTCTTTTTCCACTTTTCCTAAGATGTCATAAGGATTGGCAATGAGATCGTCAAGTGCATAGACATTGCTTGGGTGAAAAGGCAATGCAATCATTGGGACAACTTTGCTGAGATCTATATGCACCAGCCCGTCGTAATAGGCAATATCACCGGGCGTGAGTGCTTGATATGCTTCAGCGCGATGATGCGCCGCATAATAGTCTTTTACTTTTTCATCTGTCATCCATATGGAACTGAGGCAGGTGGTTTCAGTTGTCATGACATCAATACCATTACGAAAATCAATGGTTAACTTTTCAATGCCGGGGCCAATGAACTCAAGGACTTTGTTTTTAACAAAGCCGCTGGCGAATACTTTGCCAATCAGTGCCAATGCAACGTCTTGAGGACCGACGCCTGGTGCAACTTCGCCTTCGAGATAGACGGCAATAATATCAGGCATACTGATATCATATGTTTTCGAAAGCAGTTGTTTAACGAGTTCAGGACCGCCTTCTCCAATAGCCATGGTACCAAGTGCGCCATAACGGGTATGGCTGTCGGAGCCAAGGATCATCTTGCCGCATCCTGCCATCATTTCACGCATGTATTGATGAATGACAGCCTGATGCGCTGGAACGTATATGCCGCCATATTTCTTAGCAGCGGACAGTCCGAAGACGTGATCGTCCTCGTTGATTGTGCCGCCAACCGCACAGAGACTGTTGTGACAGTTTGTCAGTACATAAGGCATTGGAAACGATGCCAATCCACTGGCTTTTGCCGTTTGAACAATGCCGACGTAAGTGATATCATGTGATGCCATTGAATCAAATTTTATTTGAAGTTGCTGCATGTTATCGGAAGTATTGTGTGCCTGCAAAATGCCATAAGCAATTGTGTTTTTTTTTAGCTTTTTCAAATCAGTTTCAGCTTCAAATGCCATCCCTTGATTGGTGAGAAACAAATTGAGGGCATCCGGAGAGGACACTTGCGGCGCATCTAAAATTGTCTGTCCCTTAAAGACAAAAGTACCATTTGGGTCTAATTTAATCATTTGAGCCTCCCTAATATTTCAATATCGTAATAATTAACTATTATACAGGAAGGTGAGAATGTATACAAGGGAAAATGTATACAATTACACAAAAATACAATTTAAATTAAATCCATCTGTTGCCTAATGTTAAGTATTTTACAGAAAGGATAGAGGGGATGTGCTAGAATGAGTTAAACGTAGAGAAGTGCTCTGAAAGATAAAAAGAGATTACATAAGGGCGCGCCAAAATGAAGGAAATATAAAGGGGAAAAGGGATGCAAATTTGCATCCCTTTTCTGTTGTAAATAAGAAGATTTGAGCTTTAAGCGTTTTTGCGGACGGTTTAACCGCGAAAATGTGAAGGCGAAAATCGGTTTGTGGGATTGAAGCAATATCACGAATCTTATTGAAATAAGAAGATTTGAGCTTTAAGCGTTTTTGCGGACGGTTTAACCGCGAAAATGTGAAGGCGAAAATCGGTTTGTGGGATTGAA
>JASUSA010000101.1 GCA_030446305.1 Clostridiales bacterium
TCCTTAAAAGGATTTGTTAATTTGTTATTTGGCATGGTATCACCTCTTTATGGTGCCTCTTTTTCTAAAGTTAATCATGACATCGAAAAAGCCGATGATGGAAATATAGTACAAAAATTGCGAAAGTGTCAAAAACACAATCATCGCAATGGCAAATCCCCTTGGCATAAATTTCAGGAGAAAATAATAGAGCAGCGATAAGCCCTGTATTGAAAAAACCATAAGAAATAAATACAGGAAATTGGTAAAGACCAGTTCCGGATCTGCAATCCCCAGATAACCTACGAGATAGGCTAAGATCAGCATCATGCCGCCGCCAAATGCCATGTGCTTTGGATAACTGAATGATGCAAAGGAACCGATTGGGCGAACTGCAATGCGCAGCCGCGTTAATATAGGCCTTGCAAACAAATAGTTTATCGCACTGTAAACCATGGAAAAGATAATGAGCGCCGATGGAAAGATGAGTTTAATCATGTGCTGCATATTCTCTAAAATCGTTTGTGTCTCTGCCATGGATGCATTAAGCGCATCGTTGTTAAGTGCACCAAAAATCGTGTTCATCTCCGTTTGCATCGTACCTGAAATGTCAAACATCTGATCGAGCTGCTCTGTAATGCTAAGCCCCAGGAAACCCTGTGCAGCCCCTAAAATGACAAGGTAGGCAATCAACGCGCCAATTCCGCCCAAAGCAATGCTCTTAAGCGTCGAATCCTTGCGTTTAAAACAATACCCCAACGGCAACCCCACAAACAAGGCGAGTGCACCATTGCCAATGCCAACGATAATCGTCACCAGCGCACTGGATATAAGCGTCGCGACAATCGTTGCAACAATGGTATTGGGGAGTGTATTGCGAATGGTTAAAATGATGACCGGTAACGGCATGATGAAAAATAAGAGTGTTCCGATTACGGGAATATAATAGGAGCCAATCATTAGAATAATCATAATGGCGGCAAAGAGTCCGGCTTCCGTAATTTGTCTCGTGCGATTCAATGGTCGTGCCTCCAATCTCACTTCTGTCTTTTATAGGTACCTTATTACGATTATACACTATAATCATGCGCGATGTTATTAAATTTAGGCGCCTAAGGCATAGCTTCACCCCTGCCGGCGCATGTGAAAAAATTTATACCAGCTGCCTAAGCAAATATGAAAGCATTAAAACGAAAAACAGACCTTTGAGGCTCAAAGGTCTGTCATTTAACTTATTAGTCATTGACGAATGGCAGTAACGCGATGATTCTCGCTCTTTTTACCGCACCGGTAACCATTCTTTGATGTTTTGCACAGTTGCCTGTAACACGTCTAGGTAAAATTTTACCTCTTTCGGTTAAGTACTTTTGCAATTTTTTTGTGTCTTTATAATCAATTGAATCAATTTTATCTTGACAAAAAGCGCAACCTTTTCTTTTACGACGTCTTTTAATCATGGTTTTCCCTCCTTCTGTTAGAATGGAACATCGTCGTCGTCCTCAATGGCCTGATAGTCGTCAAAACCACCTGAACCAAAGCTAAAGTCGTCATTGCTGCGATTAGGTGTCGACGTCCTTTCGCCCCATTCGAGGAATTCAACGCGATTGGCAAGCACTTCCGTTGTATATCGGGTTTCACCGGTTTGCGTTTTGTACGAACCGGTTTGAATAGAACCCTGAATAGCAACGAGCTTGCCCTTTGACAAATATTGTGAACAATTTTCTGCCTGCTTACCCCAGACGACGATACGAATAAAGTCGGCTGTCGGTCTGCCCTGGCTCTCAAATTCTTGCTTTTTTTCTCTCGTAAGCCCCTTGTCAATTGCCATGGTAAAGTTGGCAACTGCCATACCGCTTCCGGGAACGAATCTAAGTTCTGGGTCTCTCGCCAAACGTCCTATTAATACTACACTATTCATTAGAATGACCCCCTTCTTCTCAGATTACTTTTCCTCTAAATTAACGACGATATAACGAAGAACATCATCAGAAATTTTGAAATTTCTTTCGAGTTCTTTTGGAAGCTCAGGGTTCGCTTTGAAGTTTACTAAAATGTAGTAACCCTCTCTAATCTTTTCGATTTCGTATGCGAGTCTTTTGATACCCCACTCTTCTACTTTTTCAATTTCACCATCTGATTCGATGATGCCTTTGAATTTCTCAATCACTTCATTGCGTTTTTCTTCTTCGAGTGAAGGTCTTAAGATAAAAAGTGTCTCGTATTGTCTCATTTTTACACCTCCCTATGGACATAATGGCCCTTTTCTAAAAAAGAGCAGAGAAGTCGTGTGACTTGCCACACGTACAACAGTGGTATTATATCACTCATCATCCTCTGACACAAGTTTTTTCTTGGCAGCGGACAAAAGTTTTTTATTTGTCGTTCGCGATGCTTTCGTACGTTCAAATTACCCGCTACAGCATTTGCTGCTTATCGATTTTTTCACCGCCCCGATAGATCTCTTTGATTCGCTTCTCAAGTTTAATGCGCGGAATCCAAATTTCTTTCTCGCATTTTTCACACTTAATCCGAAAGTCCATACCGACACGCGTGATTTCAAATCGGTTAGAGCCACAGGGATGACTCTTTTTTGTAACGATTTCATCGCCGACTTCAAGCTTCAGCGGCATATGCTTCCCTCCAGTCCATGGCAACTGCCTGAGATTTTTCATGATGCCTGTGGTATTGAAAGAGTTTGATATCACGAAAGTCCTGTTCTTTTATGGCATCCAACAACGCCGCCCTGTCTTCTATTTTAAACTTTAATGCCAGACCACAGCTCGATGTTACTTCGCGCGGTGTTGGAATGAGTTCAATATTAAAGCGGTCAATGAGAAGATTTTCAAGCGCAATGGCTCTGTGCGTTGTTTCAAAGGTAATAAACATAAACGTTGTATCCATAGGTAATGTACCCCTTTATAACTTAATCGTATTGTTGGCTTCAGAAATATATTCGACAATGGTATACATATTGCTCACTTCGCCAACACCCAAAAGGGCTTTGATACCGTAGTAATCAAGGCAGGTTCCGCAGCTCATCACTTCTGTGCCATATTCCTGCAGCCTTTTGACATGTTCGAGTACAGGTGATCCTTCTATCGCAAGTTTAACGCCTGCATTCATAAAAATCACTGCCTTTGGATACGGTTCGTATTCTGCAAGGGCGTAGAAATAGCCCTTCATCAGTATTTCACCGAGTTCGCGTTCACCTTCACCCAGCACATCACTTGCAACGAGCATAACGAGATTGGATAAATTTGGGCGGTTTTCAATGCCTTCATCGCCGAGGCCGACATATTCGCCTTTAAAAATACTGATTTGAAAATTACCATCGGCCTCTTCGACGGTAAAGTGAAGCTGCATGCTCTTTGCGAGCTTGGAGACATTATCTCTTGCAATGGCATTGTCCACAAGCGTAATAATATTGCCTTCAGGAATTTGATCCAGCGCTTTTTTTGTTTCAATAACGGGTTTCGGACAGGCGAGTCCACGTGCATCAATTTTAATTTCCATTTTATTCACCTCATACTCTCTCATAACTGACAACATCATCATACCCAGATTTCTACGGAAGGAAATTGCATCATAACCTTTCCTTGAGCCCTCATGACAATAAGTTGAATTTTCGTACGGTGAAACGTGTGATGAAAATAGTCTCTATTGTCGTGAAAGGATTAAAATTTAAACGATGCAATTGCTTTACGTGAAAAAGAAAATGCCATTTGCTTCAAAGAAACTTTTGAGCAAATACGTTAAAACATTGTATTTATAAAAATAGATAGCCACCTGTGAATGGGTAACCGTTTCGATAATTGTCGAAACCATTGGTAGCGGATAGAGGTAATTTAATATCGCCATGATAAAATAAACCGTTGCCAGACCAATAAAGCCGCCGACGAGAACACCGCCGCCGCGGTTGAGTTCATTGAGAACCGGCAATTTTGAAATGCTGTTGATCAAGAGGCCGAGAATGGTAAAAACGCCGACCGCCACGAGCATAATCACTAAAAAGCCAATCGCTTCAACGAGAATTTGACTGAGCTTATCCGCAAGCTCAGCAACAAATTGCGTTGCCGTCGTATCTGCACCGGAAACGAGTTTTTCGAGATTTTTTAGATAAATATCCGGCAGCGACAGCGACGACAGTGCCGTCTTCACATCCGCAGCTGTCATGGCTATATTCGAGCTTGGGTCTATTGCGAGCGAATCATATAAAAAACCTTGAATGCGTTCTGAAATGGCCGGTAGCGGATTCCAGATATTCGCAATAAAGTAGGCAGTTGCAGACTTGTAAAATAATTTTGCAACGGCAAATCCTACAAACCATTTTATAAAACTGACGACCATCATAATAAAGCCCTTGCGCCAGCCTTGAACAATACTGAGTCCTAAAATGACGATGACAACGATATCCACCCAGTTCATGTGTGCCCCCTTATAGGCTTATTTTTCGACATAAATATCCATACTGTTATCATAAACGATACCAAAGGTATTGACACGCGTCAACAAGACATCGCGAATTGCTTCAACCGTTGTATAATGCTCAAGCAATTTCCCGTTTGTATCGTAAAAATAGACATCATGATCATTATAGAGACATATCTTGTCTCCAAAACCCTTGATACCATTAATTTGCGTCAATGTCAGCGGGATGTCATAGACTGCCTCCCCGCTTGCGTCATAGCAAACCAGTGTTTGTTTTGACTTTGGATTGGAAAGTGCCGATTCTTCGTTGGTCAGCTGAAGGTACATGCGTTCGGCGGCTTCATCAAAATAGATGCCGTTGACAAGCCGATCAAGCGATATTTCGTGCAGGAGTTCACTGTCGTAATTATAGAGCCGAAGCTGGTGATCTGTGGTAATCCACATGTTATCATCCGTTAAATTCAAATCGAAAATAACATCCTGTATGAGATTGCTCCCACTGATGATATTGCCGTTAAAACCGGCGATTACCAGCTTTGAATTGAAATCTGTACGGCTTAAATCCAAAATGCCCATGACGATGTCCTGACGGCTGGCGTTAATATCAAAATCAATCATTTCACCGTTTGGCAGTTTTGTCACGCCCATGAGATTCATCTTCTCATCGTAAACATTTAATGTGCCGTCCGTCATGACTGCGCCGACATACGTATCATTAAAGAGCCTTAATGATTGCAGCGCACCAATGCCGAGCACCGAAGCCTTAATGTTTCCCTTTTCATCAATGACAAAAATATCACCGGCCTTCTTTTCGGCGAGTACGAATTCGCGACTGCCGGGGGCCACTAATGTATTCTGGCTGCTGAGTGGCTTTGACCACATGCGTTCTCCGGAAGCATTATATAAGTAGACGGCGTCTTTTTCAATGACGACATAGGCATCATCTAGGTTCACCAAAGCTGCACGATATTCAAAATCACTGTTTTTGTTAAATTCGATTTGCTGCACCTTCTCGAAAGACGTTTTGGTAAACCACCGGATAATATGGTCGCCCTGGAAGACGAGACAAAGACTTATCAACAAACTCACCACAGAAAGAAACTTCCATCGCTTCATACGGATTTGCTCCGTCCACTTTTAGGCGGTTTTTCGCCATAGAACTGATAAAAATACGTCTTGATTCGACCATTGTACAGTTTTCTGTTTTTATTCGCCTTCATGCCATAGGCTGTCTCAAAATTTTCATAAGAAGTAATAATGTATTTTGACCATGTCGGAAACTGTTTAAACACCTTACCCATATCAGTGTAAAGCTTTTCAACAGCCTTTTTTTCGCTTAAACGCTCTCCATATGGCGGGTTGCATAAAATGTAACCGTAGCGTGTATCTGTTTCAAAAGATTGAACGGCTCTTACCGAAAAGGACACGATATCGTCCACACCCGCGAGCTCAGCATTTTCTCTGGCAATGGCAATGCTCTTCGAATCAATATCATAGCCATATAGACTGACATCGACTTCCTGACGAATCGCACTGTATGCCTTCATGCGTTCTGCTTTCCACAGTTCCTTGCCAATTTTGGGCCATGCTTCTGATGCAAAATTCCTGTTTAAACCCGGTGCAATATTTTTTGCAATCATCGCCGCCTCAATCACAATGGTGCCGGAGCCGCACATGGGGTCAATTAACGGAATCTTCGGCTGCCATCTGGCAACCTGAAGCAGCCCTGCTGCCAATGTTTCTTTCATTGGCGCCTCGTTGCCGCGTTCGCGATAGCCGCGCTTATGAAGCCCCTCACCCGATGTGTCGATCATGACCGTGACATTGTCATTTAGAAGGGCAATCGTCAGTGCATAGGTTTCGCCGGTCTCTTCAAACCAGCTGACGCCATATAAACGGCTCAGGCGTTTCACAATTGCTTTCTTTGAAATTTTTTGTATATCAGAAAGGCTGAAAAGTTTTGACTTAACAGATTTGGCATTAACAGGAAATGTTGCATTTTCAGGGATATAGAGTTCCCAAGGTAAAGCGTTTACACCATCAAAAAGCGCTTCAAAGCTCGTCGCCTTAAAGCTGCCGACACAGATGAAAACGCGTTCAACGCACCTCAGCCATAAATTAGCTTTCACAATGCCCGCTTCAGTGCCTTCAAAGAAAACCCTGCCGTTTTCCACGATGACGTTTTCAAATCCAAGTGATTTTATCTCATATGCAGCAATGGCTTCTAAGCCAAATACAGTTGTTGCCATTAATTTATAATTCATGTTCACCACACCATCCGCTTATCTTTATTGATTTTATTGGATCTTATTAACGATTATACCACATAAAAAAACCCTCTTCATATTATTTGAGGGCTGATTAATTATCGATTGATATAAAGTTTAAAAATATCATTGAGATCCGATTGATGAAGCGGTTTTTCATAATAGTCGTCAAAACCGTAATCGCGCATAAAATCGCGTTCGTTGTCAATCAGTTTGACAGATGTCGCTAAAATGTATTGGCCTTCCTGACGATATCGTTCCACAGCGTCAAAAATACTAAAGCCATCCTCATCGTTCAGCATGATGTTGATCATTGTAATTTCTGGCATATGTGCTGTAAAAAGTGCGACCGCCTGTTCCTTTGATTTTGCAAAATAAATGTTGTACCGGTCAAACATTTCCAGTGAAACCGGGGGTCTGTCTTCATCAACAAAGAGTATACCGGCCTTTTCCGATGTCGTAACCGCTATTTGAATAGGTTTTCGCGGCATAACTTTTTCAAAGCTAATAAAGAGGGTCATATGGATGCCCTTGCCTTCTGTTGTTGAAATAATAAGCGTTCCGTTTAATGCCTCAATGATTTTTTTCCCTACTTGTATCCCAACAGATGAGATATAACTTTCTAAACTCCGGTAAATGTCGTCTTGTTCAAAAACCGTGTCCGTAAAGTTTTTAAGCGCGGCCTGACGATTGTCGGCACGATCTGTAATCGTCAGTTTAACACTGACATTTTTAATGGTTTCTGAAATACTTGTCGCATTGAGAAAAATTCGTTTATGTGCACTAATTGAAACCGCCGTTTCAAGCAGTAAATAAAGCGCCAGTGTAAAATTCGTTTCATCGCCAAGCACGATTTTCGGCATGGCATCATCATAGTTCAGCACGACTTCAAACTGTGCCTTTGACATCGTTTCAAGCGCCGTCAAAACGCCGACGAGATCAAATTCCTGTTTTGGATTGAGCAGAACGCTCTCTTCCATATCCGCATGCATCAACGCGCGATTAAAAATATCGTGAATCAACCTGCTGTTTTTCGCGAGTACGGTTAAGTATTCAGACTGAATCTGTGATAGATATGTATTTTCTAAACTGGTATGAATGCCTCTAATCGCCTTGATTGGCGTCATGAGTTTTGTTGAAAAAATCTTAATGAAATC
>JASUSA010000102.1 GCA_030446305.1 Clostridiales bacterium
TATAACTCCTCGAACCCCGAAACATTTTTTAATTATGACTGCATGTAAGGGAAGTACGTTGTATTTCGGGAAAAAGCCATGTGTAAGTATTCGACAAAAATTGTCAAATTCCTTCCACATCTTGTAACTTTCTGAATTTTATGCAAGTTTATAAATCATCCAATGGATTAGCAATTTTTTGAATCGTCTGCGTCGAAACATGTGTATATATTTCAGTCGTTTTGCTGCTGGCATGCCCTAATAATTCCTGAATAATTCGGATATCAACGCCCGTATCCATTAAATGTGTCGCAAAGCTATGTCTTAAGCTATGAAAACTAGCGTCATGAACAATGCCTACTTTGCGTTTTGCATCATTAAAAATATTTTGCAGCGTCCTAGACGTAATCGCACCTGTCCGATCCTGGTTTTCAAAAAGCCACTCATAAGGATGATATCGCGCTTCATATCGGTTTAATTGCTCTGCCATTTTTTTCGATAATGGCACAATGCGATCTTTTCTACCCTTTGACTGTTTGATGGTAATAATTCCTCGATCATGATGTATATCAGCCAATTTTAAGTTAGCTACCTCACTCACGCGCATACCGCACGAATAGCCCATCATCAATGCCGTACGATGTTTTATATTCTCTGTAATCTCAATTATTGACTTAATTTCTTCTTTGCTTAGGACCTTCGGCAACTTGTACTCTTTTTTAGGTCGCACAAGCTCCAAATAGCCCTCACTAAGCAATCCCTGCTGTTTAGCAAAGAGCTTTAAAGCGTTGATAGCCTGATTGCAATATGCATGGCTGCACATTCTATTATCCAACAGCTCAATCATATATGTATTAACTAAGGTAACGCTTATTTGACCTCGGCTAAATTCCAAAAAACGATTGACATTGCTCACGTAATTTTTGATGGTTTGTTTGCTGTAGCCCGCTTGAATCATATATCGCCGCATCTGGAGCAATGTTCTTTCAATTTGCGCCTCCAGTACTGTTTTGACTGCATTTTTAGGTTTAAGCATCTTCGGCGCCACATCATCGGTAAATGTATTTAAATAATCCGGCAATGGTTCAGGTACAAAATCATGAAACAATGTGTTTCGCTCATCTGACATAAATTCACTCTCTTCTGCGTGTTCATTTGAAACAGCCTTCCCGTCATCGTCTAAAATGAATGTCGATTTCATTCGGAACGACGAATTTGTCAATTCAAGCTTGTGTTTGCTTTCTTCGTTGTTTTTGACCCCTTTGTCTTCTTTGCTTTTTTTATCGTTTTTAAGATTTTTCTTCAAATCCCCTAATGCGTTTTTTCGCCTTTTATCATGCCGCCACTGTCCATAACTTTGCTGATCAAAGCTTCGTCGATCACTGCGCCAGTTATTATCATATAATGCCTCGACCGGTTTAGCATTTACACCCTCCGATAAATCAAACGTCTGATACGATCTCAACTGCCCTCCACTGTTTCGCTTCCTGCTCTTTCCAAAATTTTCTATGCTTGTACAAACCCCCGCGCTGCATCCGCTGGCTGAGTTTATATTCACTTCCGCCTGAAGTGCCTTTAGAACACTAAATTTTTTCATTGGAAACAGCCATACACGCCGCTCAGCATCCCAGTAGCCTTCACCGATTTTCCTGATGGCTTCCACAGTTGTCGCATCATACCGAACTTTCACAATAACCAAATCTTTTTCTTTCCAAATATCCATAGCTTAAACCTCCCCCTATTTTTTATGAAAATACAACTTACTCGGCTTATAAGAATGCCCAATTTTACCTTTTCGTTTTTTACATATTATACCATTTTTAAAATATATTTTCCATATTTTCCCTCTGCTAAACGTAATTCCCTCTTCGCAGCAGCGACCTCAACAGCTGCTTAATTTGTCATCCTTAATGAAAAAGGCAACCTTATTTAAGGTTGCCACAAAGTCGTTGTTTAGTTGAACGTACAATCAATTTTCTAATTCTATCCTTTAAGCCAATGCTGCGAATGACTTTATCACCGAAACACATCATTGGAGTGCATGTTATTCACGCTGAGACAATCAAATTCTCACTTCTTCTCGACACTAAAAATTGGCGTTTATTTTTCTGATTTCGTGATGACGGGTATCCATACCTCATATTGTGCATTTTCAGGGTCCGCATTGAAATACACTTCAATATCCGGCGCGTTCGCATACTCGTATCCGGAAGTTGGGAGCCATTCAGTGACAATTCTCTTCTCCAATTGCTGAATCGACTGCGCATTGCCCGTTCCAGGGAAAATGGCCCACGTTTGTTCCGGCACCGTGTATGATTCATACATCTCACCAGTATCCACAGAACTGGCAACGGCAATATAATAACGCCATGCTTCCAGTTCATTGCAAATGCTTACTCCCAATACGCCATTTGGTTCAGAATCCATCAAAGATACCAAATGCCCAATCGTACCATCCATTGCCGCCTTTTGCCACATCCCCGGTACGATTTCAAAATTGTGTTCAATGTTTGTCAAAAGAGGGTGTGAGATTCCCACGATTCTAAAAGAGGATCTCTTTTCAATTCTATACGTCATTTCAGCTTCTCCCTTTATGATTATTTTGAAGCTGATCGCTGGAAAAGCCTTGATCACGACGCCTTCGTTCCTCGCCTTTGACGGAGGCATTCCATGAATGTTATGAAAAGCACGTGTAAAGGCCGTAGGTGATTCATAACCGTATTTAAGAGCAATGTCTAAAATCCGCATATTACGGTTTTTTAAGTCCACAGCTGCCAAAGACATCTTACGTCGCCTGATGTACTCCGATAAGGGCATTCCAGCCATGTATGAAAACATTCGCTGAAAATGATATACAGAACAGCACGCCTTTTGTGCGAGCATCTCGTATTCAAGATCACCTGTTAAATGTGTTTCGAGGTATACCATTGCATCGTTTAATCGATCAATCCATTCCATCTTTTCAACTCCTGATGTCATCATATCGAAAACTTCTGGGCAAGTCCTCTCAATCCATGCACAAAAAAGAGCGCTTCTTTCCCCGTCATACAAACTTTTTCTAATTTTATTCTATCATTATTATGCGATATATTTTGCAGTGTTCAAATAATTTCGATATTTTGACATACGAAAAACATTTGTTAATCCCATTATTGTGTTTACACCGCCCATCTGTATCAATGATCGTAAACCTGGCCATTCGTTTTTAGATCCCTATGGCGCTTGTTTAACTGCTAAAATCATACGCCTGCCAATGATGTTCTCAAGTGTATCCTGCATCGTTCCCGCCTTCCTTGACAAGTTATTGCTTTGATCAAAGAGATATTCCGAAAGCGCAGATTTCATTCTTGAATCCTCGGTGACTTCCAAAAGCCGCATCGCCGTTGAAATACCACCGGCACGCGCACGGTAGAGCATGGATACATCGAATTGATTGAGGGTACCTTCCAAATAACGATCGGCATTATAGTTCACCACGAGACTATCTGGATTTGATCCAATCAGTGCACAAAAGAGTATCACTCCAGCGATCACCCCAGTTTTAAACAAATCAAAGGCATGTATTTGCAATAGGATGAATCCGACAAAGATTCCGGCAAGCCAAATCATGAGTACGCAGGGCAATAAACGATTCATTGAAAGACCATAGGCGCTGATATATAGGATCATTTTGCTGAATGCCGTTATAATAAAGAGCATCGTCACAGTTGCCATCGCGATATTCAGCCATTTTATAAGTGATTTTCTTTCCTGTGTCACCTTTGAAAAGGCATTGGTCAAACCCAAAATGATTAAATTGATCACCGCAATTTGGATGAGCTCGAAGAAACCCTTTCGCGCGTATTCAGAATAGATCTGCATGCCATTTGGCAGTTTCCCTGTAAAAGCTGAAAAGTAATATGGTAATTGACTGGCGATAAAGACAATATAGAGTCCAATGACCATTATAAGTGTAAGAACGCTGGTCATTAAAGGCACAATTTTAAGTTGCTGATAATTTGATTTGAGGTTTTCCAATTTTAAAGCTTCCGCATCACGCCAATAATAGTTGCCTGCCAGCAGTCCAAAAAAATAGAGCGAGACGGGAATTGCCAAAATCAAATTCATCACATTGAACATAGCCTCTTCTTTGAGCCAGTCAAACTGTTCTAACAATCCACCTATAATATTAGAAAATCCGCCACTGTCAGCTGATAACAGCAATGGCACTACCAATAGAAATATTAAACCGGAAAGTATGAACGCCATAAGAATTGAAATAATCTGCCGATGATTCGTTTTCTTTTGTGTAAAAAACTGCGCAAACGCACGCACCTGCAAATCAAAATGACGGAAAGGTGTTCGCACCATGCTTATCACACCATCCATAAAAAACCATGCCCCAGTTTGCCCACCGATCAGACGACCCGCCGCCGCTGTTACCGCATATGCTGCACCGCAGATGAGAAACAGATTTGACCACGGCCTTAGCCCTGTGTTGTCATACACGCCATAGCTCAATCCGACAAACAAAACAGCGCCCATCCAGAAAAGTCCAGGCTTCATTTTGAAAATATCTTTTCTCACAAGGTAAATCATTGCTGTCACACAAAAGAACATTGTAAACAGCGCGACACCAAATCCTCGGAATTCAAAAAACACCCACCTAATAAATAAAAATCCTAAAATGCCAACGGCAAAAGCCAATTTAATATCTGCAGAATCTGCGGTAAAGGAAGGTTGTCTTTTTATTGCGATCTGTCTAGGTTCCATTATATCGATTGCCATCTGCTGCTCCTTTCAAACGATCATTGAACACGATCTTTTTCAGTTGTAGTATAACATTGCATTTTATGATATGCAACATATTTTTATTGTTATTCGATATATTTATATTCTTTTTCAGCATTGCATCCGAATGCGCACTTAATTTGGGTCCGAATGCGCACTTAATTTTGCACTTAATTTCTACGCTATTTGCATACGCCATCTCTTTCCGCAAAATAAAAAGCAGATGCTTAAGGAAAGCAACTGCTGATTTTCATACGTCCGTGCCTATGCAAAGATGTCCAATGTAATACGATTCAATCAAACTTTTTCGCTATGTTTCTGGTGGCTGATATTCTAATATATCTCCCGGTTGGCAGTCCAGTGCCTTGCAGATAGCTTCCAGCGTTGAGAACCGAACGGCCTTCGCCTTGCCTGTCTTTAGGATTGAGAGATTGGCCTGACTGATTCCCACCTTTTCCGCCAATTCGCCAGAAGAGATTTTACGCTTGGCCATCATGACATCCAGATTTACAATAATTGGCATTGATGTCCTCCTAAATAGTAAAATCAGCCTCTTCTTTTAAAGCGACTGCCTCGGCAACGACGTTTTTAACGACGCGCACAATTAAGCCCATAAAAGCCGCCGCAATGGCAATAAAGACCCATGGCAAATAGTAGCTTGCTGCAATAATGGCAATGAGAGCGCCAACAAAGCAACTCCAAGAAATTCGCCTGAGATCAACAACATTGGTACTGGTAAATACAATGCCGCGCTGAATCCGATTCAACATGCGAAACAGACTGTACAGCAACAGCCCTATTGGCAAACTGCCAATGTAGATTGTCGTGACAAAATAGCTTTCGGTACCTGCTAAATCCGCTCTCGAAAAATCAATAAAAAAGCGCGTTAGTAGCGGCGCACTCACCAATATCAGTACGAGCAATACCATAAACAGAACCACACAGATTCTACTGAGCAAAATTGATTTATGACTATTCCACATATGGCCTCCTCATCATCCAATCTATTATCAGTATAGCATGGTTTCTTTGCAATAACCATTTTTCATATTGTTTTTCAATAAAAATAAATCGTCCCTCGATATTGATGACTTTAGAATAAAAAGATACCACACAGTGCATCTTGTATCACTCACTTCATGATGCAAAGATCATCAAGAGAATAGATGAAATATATGATATCGAATGACATTAAATAATATCAATGCTTAAGCTCACATTATGCAAACCGTTAACACACAAAAAGCGATTGACAACATTTCAATTTCACTATATTTTTAACTTAACAATGGTTGAGAACTGGAGGGCAATATGACACGTATCAATAGAATAAATGAGACGATCACGAATTATGAACTCATGGAAAATCATTTTCAAGGGATCCTCGCAGTCAATGAAAAATCAGAAATTATCTTTTGCAATCGCTTTTTTGAAAAGCTGTTATGCGCCAGTGAGCATGAACTGCTCGGTCGTTCCATCGACGACGTCTTGCCGAATTCAGGGCTTAGAGAAACCATTGAGCAGGCATTCTCCACTTGGGGAGAGGTCCTCAGAGTGCATCAGCGAGATATCGTCGTCGTGCGTTATCCCATTAAATTTGACGGCGATCAAAAAGGCGCCATCCTCAAAACTTTATTTCCAGACATCGCATTAGCCAAGGAAGTCAGCGCCAAATTTGTTAATAAATACGATCACTCAAACAGTCAGGGGCGCCTTCATACGTGTATGGATATTCTCGGCGAATCGGAGCCAATGCTCCTCGTGAAAAAACTTGCCAGACGTGCATCCCGCTCTGTCTCTAACCTGCTGATTACCGGGGAAAGCGGTACCGGCAAAAGTATCTTAGCTGAAGCCATCCACAATCGTTCAGTCCGCCGGAATAACCCCTTTGTAAAAGTCAATTGTGCTGCCATTCCTGAAACATTGCTCGAATCAGAGCTTTTCGGATATGACGAAGGCTCTTTCACAGGCGCAAAGAAAAAGGGCAAAATCGGCAAATTCGAACTCGCCAACGGCGGTACGCTCTTCTTGGACGAAATCGGCGACATGCCCATTCACATGCAGGCAAAACTGCTTCAGGCAATTCAGGACAAGCGCATTGAAAGAGTCGGCGGAACGGATACCATCGATTTGGATGTACGCATCATTGCCGCGACCAACAAGGATTTGATGCAGTCCATTAAAGAACATACTTTTAGGGAGGATTTATTCTATCGCCTCAAAGTACTGGAAATTAAGATGCCTTCACTAAGAGAGCGGCCAGAGGATATTCCCGAGTACATTAGCGGGCTCCTGAAATGCATCAACAAACGCCTCGGCTCAAATGCCGTTGGGTTTACAGAGCAGTCCGTTGAACAATTCAAGGCCTATGAATGGCCCGGCAATGTGAGACAGCTTGAAAACTTTCTGGAGCAAGCTGTCAATTACAGTGACGATGCCATCATAAGCCTTGAAAAACTCGATATCAAGCCTTGGGATGAAGATCATGCCTACGATATACCGGTTTACCGCGAAGCATTTGCACGCCGACCTTATGATGATGTGGCTGCTTCACTGGCAGATTCCATGTCTCATACAGAGCGCGATTTGATTATCAGCGTGTTAAAACAGTGCAATGGCAATAAAACACAGGCTGCAAAAGCTCTGAATATCCAAAGATCCGCACTCTATAAAAAACTGAAACGACTCCAAATTTCGCTTTAATTTCAAATTTCGCTTTAATTTCGAATACAAGCGTACACTGTAACGTCTCCCATCGTGGACAATCGTCAAAAATCGTCCACGATGGGAGACGTTTTTTCATGTTCCATTGAGAGATCCAAAATGGTAATCCTATCAAAAATGAGCCTATTGCTGCCATTCGTCTGTTCATCTCCTTTTGGCATCATATTTGCGATAAATAACGGCAGGCACATTTAAAAGACCAGCTAATAAAAGTCAATAAGAAATTTTGATTTTTCAGTAGATTTTCTTTTTAGAAAAAAAGGTATAGCAAAGCTAACCATTTGAAAACACG
>JASUSA010000103.1 GCA_030446305.1 Clostridiales bacterium
CTTGTCGTGAGGGATTATGAGGGATTAGCTAAAACAGTTATCAAATTGCCTTACATGACAAAAGGAGCGAATAATGGGAAAAAGAAAGTTTTGGGGCATGATTACACTGGCAATTTGTCTTGTATTGACAATGTCATTTAGCGTTGCGGGGACAACATCGGTACAAACGATTGCTGACGACGACTTTATGGCATCACAATATTATAAAGGGGACCACTATACATTTAAACAGATTAACGTAGGCGATACAGTTCAAGGACGCGTTCTAAGCCAAACGGGAACTGCTGACAGCAATATGATGTGTATCAGCTCGTCGTAAGCGAAAGCGGCATGGTTTCATTGTTTGCCGAGCCTCTGGCATTTGATTACTACAGAGATTTAGTCATTGACGGCCCGGTGATGCTGTCTGATCAGTCAGGGCAGAAAAAAGTTTATGTCGCAGATGCGGAGAATGCAATTGGCATTAATGATTTTAATGGATATGGCTGTTATCATAAATCTGTTTACCTTGAAGCAGGTACTTATTATTTCACTGTTTCGGGCAAGGCGTATAGCGAACCGGATAAAGCAAGCAATTATCTGATAACCGTCCCCTATCAATTGCAAGTAACTGCAAGTGCAGTCGCACAAGACCCCAACCGAGATACTGATGAATCCGCTGCCTATACTTTTTCAGGTGCAGCAGAACAGGTTCAGGGTGGTCTTGGCATGCTTTTAAATTACAGTGAATCCAGTGATCAGTTCCGAGCGGATACAAAGGATCGGTACTATGTGCCTGCTGGCAATGCGGGCAATGTCCAAATAAAGGTAACCAATAATAACGTAAGTGCTTTAAATATATTTAATAAAGAAATAATCTACACAAGGGGCGATTCGCCTGACAAACTTGAACTCAATCAATTGGGAACGACATTTTTGCAGGATAAAGCACTGCGCGTTTCTGTTCAAGGTATAGGACAGGTCAAATTATTGCCGGGAGAGAGCTACACATACAGTATAGATGCAGTAGATGATGCATCTTATACACTTGAGTGTTTCGCTTCAATTCCAGTTTCATATACACTCAATTACACTGACGCTAGGCCGGAAGATATGACGGCGCCAGAAACTTCAGATCCTGAAGCGAATGAGCCGGAAAATGAAGAACCTGAAGAACCGGAGGTGACCCAGCCGCCTACTGACCAAAATGCAGAATCTGATAATCCGGCAACTGAAGATCTAACAGAATCAACACCGAGTACACCAGCTGATACAACAGAGGGGGCAGACGAAATACCACTTTATATCACGCTGATTGTGATAGATGAATCGACAGGTGAGTTGGCACAATTGACGAAGGTTACAGTTAATGGTGTCACGTGTGCAATTGCGGACAATCTAGTGACGAGTCAATTAGTGCCGCATCGAAACGGTCGATTTGAAATTGAAGTGGAGGCAGTTGGACATACGCGTCAAACATTTGATGAACCGGTTCAATACGACGGGCTCAATATGGTTCATCTAAGCCTGCCTGCCGAAGCGGCGGTTCCTGCACCAGCGCCATTGCCTGAAATGGCTAAATCAGTCAAACCGATCATCATGGTACACACTGCATGCGACATACCAGCATCTGTATTTGATGCACACGATTATGATATCTTCGTCAATGGTGTGAATTATAACGATCAACAGGGTTATATGGGACATATAACCGATTTGCCAGTCAGCGAAGTGGGCGCCGTTTACGATGTGGAAATTCGCGTTGATGGCTATCTGCCTTATAAAGAAACGATTACCATCCCAGATAGTGAATATGAAGATGGCAATGCGGTTGTTTTTGTGAATGTTAATACATCAAAAGATAATCGGGCGCCATCAGAGCCTCAAACGTATGATGATGTAACAGACATCGCGATTGATACAGCAAGTGACTGGGCTAAAGCGCTTATTACAGAAGCTTCAGAAGCAGGACTTAAGACGAAGGCGATGAGTCAGACAGACTTTAAGGCAGAGGCGAGCAGAGAAGCATTTTGCGAACTCGTGATGAAACTGTATGAGAATCTAGGTGGTACGATGGACAGTCAGTACAATCCGTTTACCGATACAAACAATGCGGCAGTTATCAATGCATACAATGCCGGCATTATTGGCGGAACCAGTTTGACGACATTTAGCCCCAATGCTTCAATTACGAGGGAACAGCTTTGCGTTATGATTTTAAAAGCATTGAAAGCGGCGGATATCTCAGTTAATACACAAGGCAGCTATCAAATGGCTTATACGGATTTAGACAGCATTACAAACTGGGCTACTGAGAGTGTGAGAACGCTGAACAGCTACGGCATTATCAATGGCAGTGGCGACAGTTTAAATCCTCTTGGCACCGTCTCAAAAGAAATGGCCGTTATTATGATCTATAAAGCTTACGACGTCTTTCAACAATAGGCGTTGACGATACGATACCAATACAAAGATCCGGCACGCCGCGTATTTCCCTAAGTACGCCGCGTTGTCGGATCTTTGCATTTGTTTGTATTTGATCCATTTTGTTAAATTTAACACAGGCAAGGCCGTATATACGAGATGCTTTGAAGGCGCCGTATTGAAATTAACGCAGGTTTGTGATAAATTATGAAGTATCTATTAAAAATCGTTAACAATATGAATCTGCGGAATGATGTGGCATTGGATGGTTAAATGATGCAGACAGACAGTTCTGCCAGATGTGCTCTATAGAAGCCGGTTATGAATTGAATGCTGATGTGATTGGTAATTGTGCAATTTCATCAATTCATTGGTACTGGCGATAGATGAGGAATTTGGTATGGCAATCACATTGAAGCAATTGTGTCAGTATGCAAAAGAAAATTATGGTATGGAAATTATCAGTGCAAAAAACAATATGAATCATGTTGTCGATTGGGTGCATATGCTGGAAGACCCGGAAACTGCTGCTTTCCTGCATGGACATGAACTGATTTTTACGACGGGGATCGGTCAGCGCAATACCACTTGGTTCTTGGCATTTGTCAAAGAACTCATTGAACACCGTGCCGCGGGACTGGTTTTAAATATTGGGCCGTATATTCAGGACGTTCCCGACGATCTTAAAGCTTTTTGTGATGAACACCAGTTTCCGCTATTTACAATCCCTTGGAAAACGCGGATTGTCGATATTACCAATGATTTTTGCCATCGCATTATGGATGCTGAAAAAAATGAGATTTCAGTTGCCGAAGCATTTAGAGATATTGTGTTTTTTCCGGAAAAAGCAATTGCGCATAAACCGGTTCTAGAGCATAATGCATTTGACACCGAAGCGGAATTTTGTCTTTTTACCATGATGATGAAAGATCAAGTTGGAGATCGTTTTTTAACACATGAAAAACAAGTGCGGAATGCACTGACAAAAATATTACTGAAATACAGTGAACACTTTAGTATTTTCAGACAGGATAAATTGCTTGTTGCCGTCTTACAGAGTTATTCACATCACATTGTCGAAAATGCGATTACAGATCTCGAAGCACACATGAAGCTCATCGAACCCAATCTGGCACTTCGCATTGGTATCAGTGAAGCGGAATATGGTATTCGGTCTCTGGCGCTTTTGTACAAACGCGCTGTGGCCGTTATGAAGATGGCTGATCGTCAGAATGTGCTCTACGTGGCTTATGATGCCATCGGCGTTAATAAACTGCTGATTGAGATTGATGATTCAACGGTGCTCAAGCGATTTTATGAGCAGACGCTGGGGTTGCTCGAGGATTATGACAGTAAAAATCAGACAGATTATTTTACCATTTTGCGCTATTACCTCATGTACAACAATAGTGTTGAAAAAGTATCAAAGGAGCTTTTTGTACATCGCAACACCATCAATTATAAGATTAAAAAAATCAAAGAAATTCTCCAATGTGAATTGGATTATAACGATGGTGTGAACTTGCTCCTCGCGTATAAAATTAAAGACCAAATCGGGTAAAACCGAACATTGTGCTGGAGCACAAAGCATTTTGTGCTTGAATTCGTTGCATGCGAACGGAATGATGGTATTATGTATACATACTTAATGACGATCATTTGCAGCAACAAAAAATTAAATGGCATTATTTTTAGGGCAAGGGCGTCTGTTATATGTTTAATAACAGACGCCCTAATTTTATGCGTGAGGTGACTAGAATGAAAGTAAGTGAAATGAAAGCAAGTGAAATTCAAGATATGTCAAAAGCGTACAATCTCCATTCATGGAGTGTACAGGGGCCATTGAAGCCAAAAGTTATGGCGAAAGCCGAAGGCGTTTGCTTCTGGGATGGCGATGGGAAAAAATATTTTGATATGTCGTCACAGCTCGTCAATCTCAATATAGGGCATGGCAATAAAAAAGTAATTGAGGCGATTAAGGATCAGGCTGAAAAATTGGCCTTTGCATCACCGTCCTTTGCACTTGATGTAAGATCACTCTTGGCAAAGCGGATTATCGATATGGCGCCATCCAATATGGGCAAAGTTTTTTTTACACTCGGCGGCGCAGATGCCAATGAGAATGCTATCAAAATCGCACGATTGTTTACCGGACGAAATAAAATCATGTCGAGGTATCGTTCATATCATGGTGCGACTTACGGCGCTGCTAATTTAACGGGTGAACCTAGAAAATATGCATGTGAACCGGGCATACCTGGGTTTGTAAAATTCTTTGATCCATACGTTTACCGTGCGCCAATAAACTTTGATACAGAAGAAGCGGCAACCGCTTATTATATTGGCCAGCTGAGAGAACAAATTATCTATGAAGGGCGAAACAGTGTAGCGGCGATTTTTATGGAAAGTATTACGGGCAGCAATGGTGTCATTATTCCGCCAAAGGGCTATATGAAAGGTGTTCGCGACTTATGTGATGAGTTTGGCATTATGATGGTCTGTGATGAAGTCATGACTGGATGGGGAAGAACTGGTAAATGCTTCGGTGTTAACAACTTTGATGTTGAGCCGGATATCATCACCTTTGCGAAAGGCATTACCTGCGGCTATGTACCGCTGGGCGGCACCATTGTCAGCAAGGCGATCGCGAAGCACTTTGACGATCACTTCCTGAGCTGCGGCTTAACTTATTCAGCACACCCAATTGGCTGTGCGGCAGGACTTGCAACACTGGATGTTTATGAAGAAGGCAAACTCTTTGACAATGCCAATGCGATGGGGGCTGTGCTGGGAGACTTGTTGGAAACGTTAAAAGCAAAACATGCCTGTGTTGGTGATGTTCGTTACATCGGTCTCTTTTCTGCTGTTGAACTCGTGAAAGACAAGGCGACGAAAGAAGCACTTGTACCATATGATGGTGATCCGGATAAATTAATGCCAAAGATTAACGGTATGCTCAGCGAACGCGGTTTCTCAACGTATACACATGAAAACTGTATCATCGTTGCACCACCGCTGATTATTAATGAAGCAGAACTTAAAGAAGCCATGGCGATTATGGATGATGTACTGACAATTGTAGATGAAACAATGCTATAGGAGGTCTTATGAATTATCAATATTATATGCCAACTCGCGCGATTATTGGCGAAGATTGTATTTTGAATCACAGTGATGTGTTTAAGACGCTCGGCAAGCGCGCGATGCTGGTAACTGGTGCGCGGTCAGCGAAATTAAACGGTTCTGCAAAGGACATTATGTCAGCACTTGAAGCCGTAGGCATTACCTATCTCGTTTACGATAAAGTCATGAGCAATCCGACGGTGGCGTGTGCCTATGAAGGCGCGGCGCTTGCGAAAGCGAATGATGTGGATTTTATCATCGCCATTGGCGGCGGATCGCCAATGGATGCCGGCAAAGCCATTGCATTGCTGGCAGCGCAGGATATTGAGCCCTCTGCACTGTTTAGCGGCAAGTATGAAAACAAAGTTCTGCCGATTGTGGCTGTGCCAACGACGGCTGGAACGGGGTCAGAAGTGACACAATACTCGATTTTAACCAATGATGCCATGCAGACGAAGACGGGGATTGCATCCAATTATATTTTTCCCGCCATTGCATTTTTGGATTCAAAATACATGGAAGCACTTTCTTACACAACCCTTGTGAATACTGCAGTTGATGCACTATCGCATGCCGTTGAGGGGATGCTCTCCGTAAGGCGATCCTTTATATCAGATGCCCTTGCAGTGGAGAGTATTCGATCCATTATGGAAGCGCTGAATGCAATTGCCGGTATGGGAGAGGATGTCAAAACGACATCGGAAATGCGTGACAAGCTGCTCTATGCCTCATTTATGGCAGGTATTGTCATTGCGCAAACGGGTACGACGGTGGTGCATGCAATGGGTTATGCGCTGACGTATTCCAAAGGCGTTGACCACGGCAAAGCAAACGGCTTACTAATGGGCAGCTATTTAAAACTGGTATCGAAACAGGATGCCGATTTGGCAGATAAGATTCTAAAGGCCATGGGGCTTGACAGCATTGAAGCAATGGACGAATTGATTTTGCCGATGATTGGTGAAGGCATGAGTCTGAACGAAGATGAAATTGAACACTTTACACAGAAAGTGCTAAAGACATCCAATGTACTGAATTGTCTGGTTAAGCCGGCAAAAGAAGACATCATGAACATGTATCAGGAATCGCTTAATGCGGTATAATGCGAAGACGCTATAATGGCGGTTCCGATGTTATAGAAAATAATTCGTCAGGTATTCAGCAGAGAAAGTGTAAGGAGGTAATGCACATGGATTTATTAATAAAGAATGGTACGATTGTAACGTCATCTGAAACGTATTCAGCTGATCTCGCGGTAAAAGACGGCAAAATCGTTGCCATTGGTACACTTTTGCCAGAAACGGCAACAACGGTTATTGATGCAAAAGGCAAGCTCGTATTGCCCGGTGCCATTGATGTACACACCCACCTCGCCATGCCTTTTGGCGGGACGGTTTCGGCTGACAGCTATTTTTCCGGTACCAGAGCAGCGGCGTGCGGCGGTGTCACCACGGTATTTGATTACCCGGTTCAACGCAAGGGAACGGGAATCATGGGACTGATTAATGATAAAAAGAAAATATGTGAGGCAGAAGCGTGCATTGACTATGCTTTCCACTGCTGTATCACCGACATTGAGGAAGGCAAAATTATCGAAGAGATGGCAACAGCCGTCGAAGAAGGAATTACGAGTTTTAAATGCTTTTTTGTCTATAAAAAAGAAGGCATGATGGTTGATGATGGCACATTTGCAAAATTGCTCGTCCGTGCGAAAGAAGTAGGCGCTATGATTAACCTGCATGCTGAAAACCCAGATCTTATTGATCTGAATGTTGCTAAATTTGTTGCAGAAGGCAAGCTTTCGCCTTGGTATCACTATCTTTCCAGACCGGAATATGTGGAAGCAGAAGCGGATAAACGCGGTATTCACTGGGCGAAGCATTTAGAGGCGCCGCTGTACATCGTGCACATGGCCGATAAGGAAGGCCTCGAAGCCGTAATTGATGCGAAACGCGAAGGGCATGATATTTACGTCGAAACGTGTCCGCAGTATTTGGAATTTACCAGTGAGGTGTATAAGCGTGAGGATGGCCGCAATTTCGTTTGCTCACCGCCGATGAAAGGTCAGGAAAGTCAGGATGCCCTCTGGAAAGCCATTAAAAATGGTCAGATTGATACGGTTGCCACCGATCACTGTCCTTTCCAAAGCTATGAAAAAGACTGGGGCAAGGATGATTTCACGAAAATACCAAATGGCTGTGCAGGGGTTGAAAACCT
>JASUSA010000104.1 GCA_030446305.1 Clostridiales bacterium
ATACAACTCCTGCGAATTATCCAAGAGGGGCTTAATAATGTGCAAAAGCATGCGGGTCCATGCCAAGTCGTGATAACGATTGCGCATGCAGAGCGTGAAATTTCGCTATCGATAAAAGATACCGGCAGGGGATTTGACGTGAATAAAGCCAAAGCAGATACTTATGGGATCAGCATCATGCGTGAGCGCGCTGCGGAAATCGGGGGCGTTTTCAGTATTCATACAGCAGAAGGCAAAGGCACAGAAATTACGGTGCGGTTTACGGAAATGACAGTGCGGTTTGAGGACGCTTAATCGTGTAAAGTGAGGAAACATATGAATATTGTGATTGCAGATGACCACTCGCTCTTTGTAGAAGGGCTTAAAAACTTGATAGAATCAAGGGGATACCGTGTCGTTGGCATTGCGCAAAACGGTTTGGAAGCTTTTGCACTGGCGAAAGAAATGAAACCGGATGTTATCTTGCTGGATATCTTTATGCCTATTTGCGACGGGCTTGAGGCGACAATGCTTATCAATACCAATTTTCCGGATATTAAAATCGTCATTTTAACCTCTTCTGAAAGCGAGCAGGATGTTTTTGATGCGATTAAATATGGCGCTTGCGGCTATTTTATTAAAAGCTTTATGAGTGATCGGCTCTTTGAACTGCTGGAAGCGCTTGAACGTCACGAAACACCGGTATCGCCTGGAATTGCCGGCCGTATTTTAAAAGAATTTGGTGAGAACGGTGATTGTGGTGAGGCGGGGCGAGCAACTTTGGAACTCACACGGCGGCAATGTGAAGTGCTGACATTGGTATCGAAAGGGTTTGTCTATAAAGAAATTGCACAAAATCTTGGGATCAGTGAGCGAACCGTGAAGTATCACATTCAAAGTGCCATTGACAAATTGCACCTGCAGAATCGTGCGCAGCTCATCAGTTATGCCTCAAAAAATGGGCTTTTAGATTGATGTAATGCGTTTGAGAAGGGGTTAAAAAGGGTGATTTTTTGGTGAATGTATTGACAAATCTTGTTTGATAGTGATAAATTGGCTTCATGGCTTTTGTGATGTAAGCATCTCGTAAAATGTTAAGAAACGGTGATAAAATTATAGGCATTGGCTGGCAAAAAGGTGCTGATGTGATATAATATAGGTCTATAATACGATTAAACGATAGAACTATGGTAGGAATATGACGAAATTGAATGGACGAAAAATCTTTTTATGGCTAATGATTTTAATCTGGATGGGGGTAATATTTTACCTTTCTTCACAGGTTGCAGATACGTCTAATGCATTGAGTTATGGTGTTTCAGAGCGCATTGTTGAAACCGTTCACACCGTAGTGCCAAAAGCGTCCGTCACCGCAGATGACATTAATCACATGGTGCGAAAATACGCGCATTTCTTTGCATACCTCGTGCTGGGCTTTCTCGTAGGGATGGCTTTTAAGAAATGGCCGCAGGTCGTTGGCTTTGGCATTTTGTACGCGATTTCAGATGAATGGCATCAGCGCTTCGTTCCCGGAAGAGGACCTGGCATATTGGATGTTGCCATTGATGCGGCAGGGGTTTGTGCAGGGTTATGTCTTTTAATCATCCTAAAGTATTTTCTGAAAAGTATAAAGCAGGATAAAACATTGGGAGGCAATATGAAATTCAATTCCAGACATTTTCTGCTGCTCCTTATTGACATTGTCATTGTCAATGCCTCAATGTTTTTTGCGTTTCTCTTGCGTTTTGATTTTAATTTAACCAGCATTGAAGGCTATTCATATTTTTATCTCTACCTGACAAATGTCGTTGAAATAACCGTTATTAAGTTGCTGATCCTCTACTTGTTCGGCATCTACAACAGTTTGTGGCACTATACGAGTATTGATGAACTGGCAAAAATTATCTTATCCCTGACAGTTGGGACACTGGCGGTTTATGGTTATCTTGATTTTTTTGGGATCACATTGCCGAGATCAATCTTTTTGCTCTCTCTCATGATGGATATCGTCATGGTTTCTGGTGTTCGCATCAGTTATCGCTTTTTACGACGGTATCGAATCAGATTACATAATGTTAAGCGAAAGCGCGTCTTGATTTATGGGGCTGGTCAAGCCGGTGCAATGCTAATCAAAGAACTAAAAGAACATCCCGAGTCCGATATGAAGGCAATTGCCGTTGTAGACGACGACCCCAGCAAGGTGGGCAGAAGCTTAAGCGGTATTCATGTTTATAAAAGCAAATCGCTGTTGGATTTGCTGGAAGAACACGCCATTGACGTCATCATCATCGCGATGCCTTCTGCGCCAAAATCAAGGGTCAATGAAATCATTGAGCGTACAAAAGATTTTAAAGGTGAACGAAAAATTTTGCCGGGTGTTTACGAATTCGTTAACAGCGGCGTAACCCTGCAAAACATTCGAAATATTAGAATAGAAGACTTACTTGGACGCGATGTCGTTAAACTGGACACCACGCAAATTGACACATTTATTAATGAAAAAGTCGTTGTCGTCACTGGCGGAGCGGGTTCAATTGGTTCAGAACTTGTCAGACAGATCTCAAAATACCGTCCAAGTGCCGTTCATCTCATTGACGTCAATGAAAATGAGATGCACTTTCTTTCGCTGGAACTCAGTAAAAAATATCCTGAAAACAGGTATTATTATCATATTGGCAATATTCGTGAACGTACAAGTATGTTGGCACTGTTTGAGCAAATTAGGCCACAGGTAGTCTTTCATGCGGCGGCCCATAAACACGTTCCGCTCATGGAGCACAATCCCAGAGAAGCCATTAAAAACAATGTGCTGGGAACCCGCAATGTTATTGAAGCGGCCAAACACGTCAATGTAAAAAAATTTGTTCAAATTTCAACAGATAAAGCGGTTAACCCCACCAATGTTATGGGAGCGACCAAACGGATTTGTGAAATGATGATTCAGGCATCTTGTCATCAATGTCAGACGGAATTTGCAGCAGTGCGCTTTGGCAATGTGCTCGGCAGCAACGGCAGCGTCATTCCGATTTTCAAAAATCAAATTGAAAAGGGTGGCCCGATTACTTTGACACATCCGGAAATTACACGCTATTTTATGACCATTCCCGAAGCGGCCAGTTTGGTGCTTCAGGCAGGGGCGATGGCAGTTGGCGGCGAGATTTTCGTACTGGACATGGGCGAACCCGTAAAGATTATGGATTTGGCCGAAAATTTAATAAGGCTTTCGGGCTATGAACCGTATAAGGACATTGACATTA
Source organism: Clostridiales bacterium (assembly GCA_030446305.1). Lineage (GTDB taxonomy): Bacteria > Bacillota > Clostridia > Peptostreptococcales > Acidaminobacteraceae > Fusibacter. The sequence continues at coordinate 3,237 of JASUSA010000104.1, forward strand.
AAATTACCGGACTAAGACCTGGGGAAAAGATGTATGAAGAGTTATTGATCAATCCTAAGGCCATCAACCAGACGGCACATGATAAAATTTTCGTTGAAGCGGCAAATGTATTTGAAGATTCATTTATAGATCAAATGATACGCGATTTTGAAACGGCAGTGGCAACACTGGACAATGATCATTTGAAGGGTTTGATTAAAGAAGTCGTCCCGACTTATCAATTGGGGCATTAAGGGGCTTATCCTATGTGGAAGCGCGTTGTGATATCGTTGCTCATTTTTATGACAATGGTGAGCTATACAACTGTAAAAATTCATAAAATCAATGCAATGACTTACGCTGATCAGGATTTAAAAACGATTATGGAGACAACCACGGCTAGCGTTAATGATATTCTGCTTCAAAACAGTGCTGTATCAACTGCCGATGAAGGCAGTGTTCAGGATGTGACATCGGCGGCAAAGCAGGAGGCGGACGTTAATAAACCGGCAGCTGACAGTGGTACAGAGAGTGAAAATGCCGATACACCGGGAACAGATTCGACTGAACCATCCCCGGTAGATGCAGTTGCGCCTAAAGAAAGTGGATCTGATGTGGCCTCAGAAATGCCTCAGATGATTTCCAAGCGAGAGGATGACCTGATTGCACGCGGCGATGCGGTTCGTATAACATACGCGTCAATTTGCAATGATTATCAGCTGCGTATGACGAGTTTGGAGAATGCTTCAGAAAAGGCACTTGACGATTTGGTTGAAAACGCCAAAGCAGAATATTTTATGGCGGATGCTAATGAGCGACATACACTTGAGTTCAAAGGCCGTATGGCAGCTAAGTATTTTGAACTCGCCAAAAATCTTGAAGAGATGGTGGATCAAGCGGTTGTTGTAGCTTTGGGCGATTTTCGAAAAGCGCTTGAAGCCAACGGTTTCGATACACAGGTGGTTGACGATATGGCGACGACCTACGAACAGACAAAGACCATCAAACGCAATGAAATTTTATCGGAGATTATGTTAAAGACACAGGATACCATGTAAAAATGCACAATTAAGTCTTAGCGTAACAAGATTGTATTATTATTTTTGCGGGGTCTGTGATAAAATATTACCAAATAATGTTTTGTTAATAAGTTAAGGAGGTGGTTAGCGTTCGAAGAGGATGGTTAACGGCGGGCATTGTCATTGTCTTATTGGCGATTTATGTGTTCGTACTTAAGCCGTACTATTTTGATGCGGGGCTATCCGAAGAAGAGAAGCAGGAAACGAGTCAGGCGCTTGAAACGATTATTAACCGTGCAAAAGATGAGGCGGAAGAATCACATGATAAATCGGCAGGGCAAGAGGAAGAACCGAAAGTCGAAGCAACTGACCCAATAGAAACCGAACCTGTGCCAAACACAGTCGGCGAAGAAACGGAGCCAAATACCGATTCATCTACTGTACCGTCAGATGCTACGAATCCTGAAACTGCAGGCGAATTAAATGAACAGCAATCAGCGCAAAAGCGTATTGAAGACAGATACACTTTGACGATGACAGAAGTTCAGAAGCAGGCAGAGTCATTGTTAAACGATCTGATCGAAGAGGCAAAATTTGAATATCAAAATTTGACGGTTGAAGAAAAAGACGATTTGCTTGTAACAGGGAAATTGGCAAGCAAGTATATGGCAAGGGCCAATGAACTTGAGGCTATGATTGATGAAGCAGTAGAAAGTCTGCTGGCAGATATGAAGGCTGAATTATCTGCGAACGGATTTTCGACTGAATCTGTTGAGTCGCTTCAGCATACATACGAAGCGGCGAAAAAGGCAAGGCGGGAAGAACTTCTTTCCAAGGCACTGAATTATCAGCCCTGACAGGGAATGTTTAGAACTGATAACTGCCGGGGTATAAACAATTGAAACGATTACAAAACGTAAAGTAAAGAAACTGGGAGGGAAATAACATGAAGAAACTCATAAGTTTATCACTTGTTTTCAGCATGTTGCTGACGCTCATGGTACCGGGGATTGGATTTGCGGCAAATGATAAAACTGCCATCTCGGAAAAGATGAGTCCAATTTACAGTGAGCTTACAGATACTGAAAAAGCAACCATGAAAGAAGCATTTGATAAAGCAAAGGCATTTGATTCAACAACGATTCCTAATGGAACAACATTGACGTCTTATTGGGATATCACGGAAATCTATGCGGCGGCATTTCAGTTAAAAACAGCTGAAGTTGACAAAGCTTATCAAACAACTGCAGGATTACCTGAGTATATTGAAGATCAGGCGCTAATTCAGTTTGTCAAAGGGTTAACTTTGATTAAGCATGCGTACAGTGATGCAACTTTACAAGAAGCGATGGACTATTTTGAAAAGATTTCAACACAAGGAGAGGGTCCCGTTGTTAAAGGGAATATGTCTGTGATGAATGTACTTTTCAGCAGTATTACAAGTGCAGACTTGATTGAACTTTTCTTAAATACGTATAGCCACATTGGCAGTTATGTAACTGACACAGATGCGCAAGCACTTTCAACTGCGGCAACATCAGAAGCCTTTTTAGCAGCGGCAAAACCAGTCGCGAAAAAAGCTTATGCAGGTGAAGCGGCGGCGCTCGGCTTAGATACACTCTTATACGGTTACGGCTGGAATGCAGATGTTATTGCAATGCTGGATGATGAAATTAGAATTACACTTGGTGCTGTCGGCACAAAAGCAGACATCGCGCTGGTTAATGCCATGATTCGTTCAGAAGCAACCATTATTGGTGATGTAACAATAGAAGAAGATGAAGTTATATCTTATCTACTAGAATTGTTTGGTCAACGGACGAATATGGTAAAATTATCGACTGCGAGTACACGTGTATCAATAGTTGGTAACACTGTAACGGCGATAAGCGATGGTGAAGCTGATATATATGTACACCGTTCAGGCACGACAGCAACACCTGGAGAAGATTATCTCTATGCATTTACCATTTATATTTCAAATCCGACAACAAATAACGGTGGCGGCGGTACGACGAACCCACCGGCGGATGATAATAACGTATACGAAGATGCAGATTCGACAGAAGGTGATTCAGGCAGCGTCACAAATGAAGCAGATGCAGAAAAAGTAGCTGAAAAGGTAACGGCGACGGCGACAGCGCTGCAAACGACGATTAAAAATGCGACAACAACAGAAGAGAAGGAAAAAATTGCAACAGCGGTTACAAACTTAACCACTGCGATCCTCAACTCTTCAAAAGTCGTTACTTCTGAAGCAGCAGCCAAAACAGTTTTAACATCAACCAAGACATTGCTTGAAAGTACACAAGCTGCGGCAGTTTCCGTTTCAACGGCAACGCAGTCAAAAGCACTTACAGATAGCACCAAGAACCTCTTAAGCAATGCTGCAACTGTTATTTCAAAAGTAACAGATGCAGCTGAAGCGAAAACCATTGCAACAGATTTGATTAAGGCAGCTGCAAGTGTAGCGACTGCATCTAAGACATCCACTGTTGTGAATGCAGGTGAAGCGAAAAAAGCGGCAAATGAAATTCAAACACAAATTGAAAAAGTTGCAAAAGCAGCTATTGCTGTTGCAGGTACGCAAACCATTGCCAAAGAAAGCGTTACAGTGGCAGCGGGTGTGGGCAGTGTTGCGATATCAGCGTCTGAATTAGCGGGCAAAGCTCAAGCAGCGGCAAGTGCTAAAGCGGATATGGAATCAATTATCAGAGCAACAGGCGTCCAAATGTCTAAAAACGTGAAACCGCAAGTAACGATAAACGTACCGGTTGTAGAAGGTGCAGATGTCATTGAAGCGAATATGTCTGGTCTCTCGGATGTCTTTGCCGTCGTTGATGAAGTCAAAGTGGTAACCCCTACAGCAAGTTTTGAAATTGATAAAAATTCTTTCAGTGAAGACTTAACCGCTGATGTAAAAGTATCAGCGAAAAATGTTAGCGTCACTGATTTATCAGCTGTACAAAGGGCTCAGGTACCATCAAATGCAAAAGTTATTGATCTCAATGCATCCGTTGGTGATACAAAAGTCAGTAAATTTAAGAAACCAATTAATGTTGCATTGCCTTATGAATTAAGCGCAAATGAAAATCCAGATAAGCTGTCAGTCTATTTACTTAAAGATGATGGTACAATCGAAGCCGTGCCGGCAAAATATGAAAACGGTCAAGTGATTTTCAGACGTAAAGGTTTCTCAATCTACTTTGTTAAGGAAAATGATGTTAACTTTACTGATTTAACTTCTGTTGAATGGGCAAGAAATGCGATTGAGTATATTGCAGCCAAAGGCATTACAGGCGGCACATCGGCAACGACATTCTCGCCAAATGCTCAGATCACAAGAGCTGAATTCCTGACAATGCTCATGAAGATT
>JASUSA010000040.1 GCA_030446305.1 Clostridiales bacterium
ATTTCATCTTTAGCTTTTATTTCATCTTTAGCTTTTATTTCATCTTTAGCTTTTATTTCATCTTTAGCTTTTATTTCATCTTTAGCTTTTACTTCATCTTCCGAATGGTTTGAATGTCAACGCGCTGAGGCGGTGGCGATGTTTCAGTTCGCTTCGCTATTTCCTTCGGATCAATTCCCAGTGTCTCTGCCATTAACGATGTGACCCGCGGCCCACAAAACTGCCCCTGACAATTGCCCATGCCTGCTCTGGTGCGTCTTTTAATCGCATCCGTACTGTCGAGCAGAATCCCGCGTGACATGGCATCAACGATTTCAGCTTCTGTTACGCGCTCACATCTACAAATAATATGTGTTTCCGGATCATCACTTTCCAGATTTCCTTTGAAATCAGGTGTTTTGGGGATAACGATGCCGCGACGATTGGGCGACCACGATTCTTTTTCACGCTTGACGACGCCATCCTCTAGGAGCATTTCCACCATATATGCCGCAATGGCAGGAGAACTTGTAAAACCAGGCGAATCAATTCCGGCAGCATGATAGACGCCTTCACACGCACTGCGTTCTACAATAAAATCACCATCCGCTGCAATGGCGCGTACACCGGAAAAAGTCGTGAGTGAACGCCTCAGGTCAAATGCCGGTACAGATAGTCTAGCCCTATCCACAATAGCCGCCAGATTCTCAACAGTTGTATCCGTATTGACATCCTGCATCAGATCTTCGGCATCCGGTCCAATCATCAAATTACCTCGGGCTGTCGGCGTGACCAATATCCCCTTTCCCTTTGGTCCGGGTGTCTGAAAAATTACTTTTGATGCCAAGTGTGCCTGATCTTTGCCAAGCAAAATATATTGCCCTTTGCGCGGCTTGATAATGATTTCATCGTCAACCATGGCGGCAATGTGTCCGCTAAATCTGCCGGCGGCATTAATAATTGTCTTGGTCTGCAGCGTTCCATGGTCCGTTATCACATCAAACCCGCCTAACGCATTGCGCACTACATCCGTAACCGTTTTGCCCAGATGAAATTCAACGCCGTTTGCCATGGCATTTTCAGCCAGTGCAATGGTTAATTCATAGGGCGACGCTATGCCGATACTCGGAATATAAACGCCGCCCAAAACAGCCGGATTAACATGTGGCAGCATGGTCAGCATGGCATCCCTCGACATGCGAACCATGTCGTTTTGCCCGACTTTTTTGCCATTTTCGATTTGTTTCTCGATAACTTCAAAATCCTCCGGCTCAAAGGCAAGCATCACGCCGCCTATGGGATTAAAGCCAAAGTTCAGCTCCTTTTCAAGCTGTGGGTACATCGCATTGCCACGGATACAAAATTTGCCTTTTAAGGTACCGTATTTTCCTGCATATCCACCATGCACAATGCCGCTGTTTGCTTTTGAGGCGCCAAGTGATACATCTTTTTCGCGTTCTATGAGTGCGATCTCAGCATCATATTTTGATAACGTTCTGGCGATGGTGCACCCAACGACACCGCCACCTATAATGACAATATCCAACAAGCTTCATACCCTCCTCATTAAATCTAAATCATGAAGTTTATACCCTAAAAATCATGAGGCTAACGTCGGATTGGATGAATAAAAAAATTGGAAGGTACTTTCTTCAAAGATATGTTTATCACACGAATAATCCCTGTGGCGATAATTTAGTATTTCGGTTATAATGGGAATGTGGTATATTTATTATTGGATGTTTTCAAGGGGGTGTTTATGATTAGATGCCCTTTTATTCGTGAGATAATCATCTTTCAAACATTTGAAATGATACCAGTTTATAAATCAAAGTGGGGAGGGAATAAATGTCCATAAAAATCATCACAGATTCTTGCTGCGACTTGCCGCTTGATTACGTTGAATCCAAAGCTGACCGCCTTCATGTTATCGGAATGCCCATCCAATTTGATGATGAAACGCGCATTGATGATTTAGGTAAAACCTACAGCCATAAAGCATTTTACAATGTTCTGCGTCAGGGAAAAATGCCAAACACATCTCAAATCAACGCCTATCGATTTGAGATGCTGTTCAAAGAATATATCGCCGCTGGGTTTGAAGTTGTTTATTTGGGCTTCTCTTCCGGGATGAGCGGCACATACAACAGTGCTGTTATTGCAAAAAATTTAATTCTCGAACAATTTCCAAACGCGCGTATTGAGGTCATCGATACCCTCAGTGCCAGTGTCGGCCAAGGTGTTTTAACCGTTGAAGCACTCATTCGCGCTGAAGCAGGTATGCCGTTTGACACACTTGTTGAATGGATTGAGGCCTATAAACTCAAATGCCACCACTGGTTTGGCGTCAACGACCTAAACTATTTGAAAAACGGCGGCCGCATTTCTGCAACAACTGCACTCGTCGGCAATGTCCTCAACGTAAAGCCGACGCTAACCGTAGATCAATTTGGCGTTCTAAAACCATACAGCAATGTCAGAGGCAGAAAAAAATCGATCTCACTCTTGGCGCAAAAACTTGAAAAACACCTTGACCGCCAAGAGGCAAAAGCAATTTTAATAGGGCATGGCAACTGTTTGGATGACGTTCTGTTGTTAAAAGAATTAATCGAAGAACAGGGAAATATCCCTAACGTCATCGTTTCCGAACTCTCCATGACCATTGCTTCTCATGTCGGCCCAGATATGATCGCCATTGCATTTCTCGGCGACGACCGCACATTATCTTAGTTAGACCAGACCACGATACCCAGCCTTGCCGTATAACTGCATACGACGCGCTGGGTTTTCAATTGGTTTAATAACCGTCTTCATCATGTGTCTGTCCTTTAAAACAAACTTGCATTAAACGTCTATGATCCATTTAAATCGTATGCTCATTTAAAGAAATGGCATCATTACCGTAGATTTATTATTTTTATTAGTTGATTCATTTAGTTGATTCATTTTTTATTTTAATCATAAGAAGGTTTCCAATGAGAATTGCCGTGGGATTAAGCGGCGGCATTGACAGTGCCGCTACTGCATTGCAACTAAAAAAGGCCGGGCACGATGTCATGGGCATTACCATGTCACTTTTCGACCATCAGACAGCTGAAATCGAATCCGCTTCGGAGGTGGCAAAACAGCTTGGCATCTCACATGCTGTCATTCATTTGCACGATGCCTTTCAAACTGAAGTCATTGATGCCTTTGTTCATGCTTATGAAATCGGCGAAACCCCAAATCCGTGTCTGATCTGCAACCAAAAGCTCAAATACGGTCTACTCCTTGATTTTGCACGCCAAAGAGGCGCTGAAAAGTTTGCAACAGGACATTACGCGCAGGTCGTCTATGATCCAGACCTTGGCGAATATGCTGTTGAACGTGCTGTCAACACCGCAAAAGACCAAAGTTACAATCTCTTTCATCTGTCCCAGAAACAGCTCGCGCAGCTCATACTGCCACTTGGCAAAACCGTTTCAAAAGAAGCACTGAGGCGCTCATATGCCGTCTACGATTCTAAACGAGCTGAAAAGCGTGACAGTCAGGGCATTTGTTTTATAGAACGCGGCAAACACACTCATTTTTTAAAAGCACATCACAGCAGCGCCAGTAAAAGCGGCTACTTTGTCGACAAATACGGCAAACGTCTCGGCCATCACCTTGGTACAGCAAATTATACGATTGGTCAAAAGCGGCATCTCGATCACGCACTGTCGGGCAAATATGTCGTCACCCACATTGATTCTGCTGCAAATCAAGTCGTTTTAGGCGAAGAAAAGGATCTCTATCAAGAGACCCTCACCCTTACTCAATTTCATTTTATTTCACATTCGGCACCTGAACAGATGACCGTACGCGTGAAAACCAGCCAGTGGTCGCCATTTTATGATGCTGAGCTTTTAAGAATCGGCGCTGACATCGTTCAATTATTCTTTAAAACCGCCGTCAGAGCAATTGCACCCGGTCAGGGGATCGTCTGTTATCAAGGCAATCGCCTTGTCGGCGGCGCCATCTATCACGCACCTTGATCTGTATCCCATTGGATTTCCGGCCCACTTGGTCTTTGTCGCGTCTTGATCCGTATCGCCGCTTGATCCGAGTCGTGATGTGAATACAAAAAAGCAAAGCCCTGCATTTCAATAAATGCTGGGCTTTTTTATTCAAAGCATTTCCCGCAGCCACACTTTAACCGCTTCTTCGGCAAAAATCGCATCGATGGTTTGCAATGTCACGGCACGGCATGCGGCTTCATCCCACGCAAACGCCCCCGCTGTCAGCTGCCATTCTCGCGTCATCGTCGTCTGTGAGACCGTCCGATTGTCAGTGTTAAGCGTCACCGCAATCCCCGCCTTCCTGAAATCATTAATTGGATGGTTTGCAATGGCTGTTACAGCCTTGGTTTGAAGATTACTGGTTGGACAGCATTCAAAGGCAACACCGCTTTCCTTGATTGAGGTATAAAGCGCCGGTGACTGCATAAGCGCAGTGCCATGTCCAATGCGCTCAGCTTTCAGTATTTCAATCGCTTCCTTAATATTGTCCAATATCCCCGTTTCACCAGCATGGACTGTAATATGGTACCCTTTTTCACGTGCATAGGCAAACGCCTTTTCAAATCGACTTGAAAACAAATCATGCTCGCCACCGCAAAGATCAACAGCGACAACGCCTTTATGCAAAAATGGAAGTCCTGCGTGAATCACATCATAAATGCCCTCTGGATTCGTATTGCGAAGATAACCTAATATGAGTCGACCGCGTATATCGTACGCTCGTTCGCCTCGTGCAATTCCAGCCAGAACAGCACCAATAATCGTTTCAAGCGATAGCCCGCGTGCCGTATGCAACTGGGGCGCAAAACGCACTTCTATATATTTGACACCATCCCTTGCCACGTCCTCCATAAGCTCATATGCGACGCGTTCAAGTGCCTTCTCATTCTGGAGTATCATAATTGGTATTTTAAAACACTTTAAATACATATCAAGCGACAGGCACGGCACTGGTGCTGAAAGATTTTGCCTCAGCAATTCATCATCTGCAAGCAGTTCCCGCGCCCATGCTTGTTCATCTGCCTCAGATAACGAAGCTGATGATGTGTCTATCGGCGTGTCTGTCAGCGTGTCTGCCAGCGTGTCTGCCAAAGGATCTGTCAAAATATTTGCCAGTGATTCTTCAAGTAATGCACGCACCGTCTCAAATCTCAAACTCCCATCCAAATGGCAGTGAAGTTCTATTTTTGGAAGCATCGCATCTCCTTTCTTTAAGCATTTCAGACCAATGAGTCGTCATAGTTGTCATGCTTATTAACGCTTAGTCCCCCTATGGCAATCGCCCGTTTATTTTCAAACATTTAACCACAAATGCCGCAAAAATACAAGCATTTAAATTGCATTGGTAAATAGACATGCATACAAATGTCTTATTTGCAGTCATTACAGACGTGCCCAGATTCTCCCTTTGTCTTGCCTTGCACTTTGATATATAATGTGAATAACCATAAAAACAAATTTTCAATGACAAGGCCAATTGGACAGATACTGCAAATCAACAGTACATTTAAGAGAAGAGAGGCCCATTATGAAAAAATATCCAATGACAGTCCAAGGCACTGTCACGCCAGAATCACTCGGCATCACCTATGCACATGAGCACTTACTCGTTAAACCACAGCTACAAGATGCAAAATACGCCGCTTATACACTCGACAATCTTGAAGCGACGACAGCAGAAGTCCAGTCTTTTAAAGCAGAGGGCGGACAGACCATCGTTGAAATGACACCGCTCCACTATGGTCGAAATATCAAAGGCTATTTGGCCATTTCCGAGCGCACAGGCGTTAACGTCATCGCTTGCACGGGCTACCATAAAAAGCTTTTTATGCCGCCCTGGTTTGCGAATGAATCCAATCAGACACTTTATGAAATTTTACTGAATGACGTCCGGAACGGCATGGACGGTACAGCGGTTTTGCCCGGCGTCATCAAGGCGGGAACCAGTTTAAACCACATCGAACCAGAAGAATACCGCGCAATTGAAGCGGTCGCTAACGTTCATCTGGAAACGGGTATTCCCATTAGCACCCATTGCGACCGCGGTACAATGGGCATTGAACAAGTGCACGCTTTTATAGCGCTGGGGGTCGATCCGAAGCATGTTCTCCTGGGGCATATCGACAGCAGTTTAGATATTGATTATGCATGCAGGCTATGTGACCTAGGCGTCAACATCCTCATCGATCACGTCGGTCGAGAACTTGACACGCACGATGCCTTTAGAGCTGAAATGATTGCCGCATTACTGGCACGCGGCTATGGAAAACAAGTATTTTTATCCGGCGACATGGGCAAGAAAGATTACCTGCCTGCCTATGGTGGTACACCGGGATTTCAATATATTTTGACAGATCTGAAAAAAGCGTTGCTCGAAAAGATATCACAGTCTGATTTTGACCAGATAACTGTGCAAAATCCAAGGCGCTTTTTTTCAGGGAAATAGGAGTTTCAATGGTCGAACAGCTGAAACGCATTTTAGCAGAAGAAAATCCCAAACAACCCTATACAGACGAAAATCTAGCGCAGCTTCTGACACTTCGCAGAGAGCGTGTCATCGAACTGCGTATGTCTCTTGGCATTCCCGATTCAAGGGAACGCTTAAAGGCGCAATTGATTGCAGCGTGCATTCCACTGCTCAAAGAAGACCCCGACCAATCTGTTCGCCACTTGACAACGCGCTTACAGCAAGATGGTTATACCGTCTCCCGCTATTTAGTCAAAATCGTACGCGATGAAATAATTGACGGCAATCTCAGCACCTGTGCTGAAAGGGAAAAATTAATCGTCAACAGCAAAGCGCCATTCTCTGCTACCAAACAGCAGCCAGACAAAAAACGAGACCATTCTACGACAGCGTCGCTTCAAGTGCCGGTAAAGCCATTGTTCGAAGAAGGTTTTGACAGTATTATCGGCCGCGACAACGGGCTGCTGACGCAGGTTAATCAGGCAAAAGCAGCTATGGCATATCCGCCTAAAGGCCTCAGCACCCTTATTATCGGCCCATCCGGAACGGGAAAGACGTATCTTGCCGAAGCCATGTACCGCTTTGGCATTCAAAACAGTATTCTGAATCAAGATGCACCTTTTATTGCCTTTAACTGCGCTGACTATGCCGATAATCCACAGCTCCTGATGAGTCAGCTGTTTGGTCATGTCAAAGGTGCCTTTAGCGGTGCCGGAGAAGATAAAAAAGGTCTGGTCGAAACGGCAGATGGCGGCATCTTGTTTCTGGATGAAGTCCACCGTCTACCCAATGAAGGTCAGGAACTGCTTTTTTATCTGCTCGACAAAGGTGAGTTCCGACGATTGGGCGATTCAGGTTCTGTTCGTCGGGTCGATGTTCGGGTTATCGCCGCCACGACGAAACCACCGGAATCATCATTGCTTTTGACATTCAGACGCCGAATGCCAATGGTCATTACCATTCCGCCGCTTTCTGAACGCCCACTGAAAGAACGGTATACATTCCTGCGACATTTTTTCGATGAAGAAATGCGCAAACTGAATCAACGAATTGTTGTCAAAGCTGAGGCTGTTAGAATTCTTCTGACTTACCAGTGCCCCGGCAACGTCGGACAGATGAAGGGCGATATTCAGGTCGCCTGCGCCGAAGGTTTTCTTGCACGCATGGTTCAGCAAAGTGATGAAGTCTCCATTACGCCTGCACTGCTGGAAAAGATGAAGCCTGATATGAATCAAATCGGCAGCGATGCCGGCAAACTAAGCCATTATAACCGAGACATCGTCTTTGATCCCGAAAATATCATAGACGGATCGAGTCATGACGGTATTGATACCTTTATAAGTGAAGAACCGCCGACTATATATGAGATGATTCAAACAGCTCTCAATGAAGCGGTTCATTTAAGTGCCAATGATGAGGCGCGTATGGATGCCGTCAAGGCACAGATTGATGCACACCTGCGCGCACTGCAGTCACGGTATGTCGATATCCCAAATCCCTCAAAAGAAAATGTTTGGGATTCAATTGTCGATGCACAAACCATCGCCGCGGTGGATCATGCACTTACTTTTATCAAGCCACAGTTTCCAAGACTTGATGCCAATATTCGAAGTATTTTAGCCGTTCATCTTGATGCAGTCGTCAAATCACTTGCCGTGGGAAGCTATCTTCGCAACACAGAATTGGCGCAAACCGCAAAAAACTTTCCTTCAGAATATGCCGCAGCTGTTCTGATGATCAAACAGATTTCCAACGAACTCAATCTTAGCATTCCGGGCGAAGAAGCCGCTATTGTCGCCATGTATTTAAAAGCCTATACATCTGGCAAAACTGGCGGGCGCATTCGCGTTATCGTCCTGACACATGGTCAAGTGGGCAAAGCAATGGCAGATGTCGCCAACCGCATGCTGGATGTCAACAATGCCGTTGGCATTTCAATGGAACTGGACGAAAGCGTTGACAGTGCCTTTGAACGCGTCTGCAATGTCGTCGTCAGCATTGATGAGGGACAGGGGTGTATCCTGCTCGTCGATATGGGTTCGTTGGTTTCCTTTGGCCAGAAGATTACCGAGCGCACGGGCATCAAAGTCCGATGTGTTGCAAGAGCAGATACATTAATGGTACTGGATGCACTCAGACGTGCCAATCTGGGGGAAGACTATTCCATTGACGCTCTGGCACAAGCACTGGAAGCCGGACGTTCATACGGCATCCACGTCCCGGAAGGCGATTTCACCGGCAAGCCGCCTGTGCTGATTACACTTTGTATTACAGGTGAAGGCAATGCTCGAAACATCAGAAATGTCTTGGAGACCTCTTTTCCGGGGATCAAAGGCAACATTGAAATGATCGAGCTTGGATTGTTTGATCGCAGTCAATTTTTAAACCGCATCAATACCATCCAAAAAACGCGTGATATTACAGCCATTGTTGGCACCATCAATCCCGATTTGCCTGGAATCCCCTTTTTCTCACTGGAATATGTGATGACAGGGCACGGCACGCTGGCACTCAGCAACCTGCTGTCACAGCGAACACAGCTGAAAGTACGCCTTTCCGATCTCGTAAGACCAGAAATCACACTTTGTAATCCAACGGCGACATCAAAAAACGAGATCATAGACTTGCTTACAAGCAAGTTGGCTGAATCCGGCTATGTGTCCGGTGGCTTTCTGCTCAGTGTCTACAAGCGGGAAAATCTAGGTGACACCTGTCTGGATGTCGGCATCGCTATTCCGCATGGTGATAATTCAGAAGTGATTAAGCCTGGCATTGCTGTGGCAAAACTTGAACATCCACTGTACTGGTCGGCAGGTTTAGTGGCAGATTGTGTCTTTTTATTTGCCATTGATGAACAATGTGCGGATTATATTGAAATATTTTATCAAAGAATTCGAGATAAAAAATGGGTTGAAGCCCTTAAAAATGCTAATTCAGAAATCGAGATACTGGGATTGATGCAGTAGCGGACAAAATTAGCCATCTGGTTTGGCACAGCTTTTGCGTTATAGACAAGTGTAGCATGTTACACTTGTCTTTTTATGTTTTAAATTGTTTTGTCATTGAAATTTGTATATGGTTATTAATTTTAGAACACTATTTTCAGCGAAATCAATGAGGAGGATACCTATGCGCGTTGCGATGACATCATTCCCTAAGGTAACAGCAATCTTGCGGGGATATGATCTTGAAAAAACGGATTTTTTACTTGAACTGCTTGCAGAGAGTCCGTTCAAATCCGTTGAAATTGCACTGAATACGCCAAATGCAAAATCAATACTGTCGGCTATCATCCCTAAGTATTCAGAAAAACTGGCGATTGGCGCCGGTACTGTTTTGACGATGCGGGACTTAGAAGAAGTCGTTTCACTCGGGGTTGACTTTGTACTCTCGCCGGTGATGTTCAGCAAAGAAATGTGCGATTACTGCAAGGCAAACGGCGTCATCAGCATTCCGGGCGCTTATTCTCCCACAGAAATTTCGTCTTGTTTCAATCTGGGCGCCGACATTGTCAAAGTTTTCCCTGCGGAAAATGTGGGCATTCGCTATTTTAAGAATATACAGTCCCCACTTGGCAAACTGCCGCTCATGGCCGTCGGCGGCGTAACACCAGAAAATGCAAATGACTATTTAAATGAAGGTGCCACTTTTTTGGGCATTGGATCCGCTATGTTCAATAAAGAGGATGTCACTGCTGAAAACGTGACAGCGCTGAGACAACAACTGGCGGCATTTGCTGAAAAGATCGGCCTTTGAAAGGAGTTATCGCAAAAATGCAACTTGGAGATTTAATTACAGAAAACTTAATTTTGACAGAAGTCAATTGCGTTACAAAAGAGGAGGCGCTTAAACTGCTCTTCGATAAGCTCTTTGATCGCGGTTATGTCAAAGATTCATTCTATCAGGCGATTCTCGAAAGGGAAGCAAATTATCCAACGGGTCTCTTGCTTCCAAAATTCAATGTGGCCATTCCGCATGTGTCGCCGGAGTATGTCAATCAGTCTGCGCTCGCAATTGCCGTTTTAAAAGAACCCGTGGCATTTCACCGCATGGACGATTCTGATGAGACCGTCGATGTGCACGTTATTTTCAACATTGCGCTCGCCGATGGCGGCAAGCAGGTTGAAGTGCTTCAGGCGATTATGGGGCTGATCACTAATGAAACACTAATGGCAAAAGTTGTTGAAGCAGATTCAGCAGCAGCAGTGCAAGAGATTTTAAGTGTTGGAGGCGAAGTATGAAAAAAATAATGGTTTGCTGCGGTTCATCGATGGTAACATCGACACTGACAATTAAAAAATTAACAGAAGCAATGAAAAAAGCGGATATTCCAGTGGAATTCATTCAGTGTAAATTCTCTGAAGTTCCCGGCAAAATTAAGGTAAACAGACCGGATGTCATTGTGCCAACCGGTGCCCTTGATCCCAAAGTTGCAGATGGCATTCCCGTTATTCGCGGAACGAGTTTTGTAACTGGAATCAATGAGAAAGCAACCATTGCAGAAATTATTGAAGTATTACGTTAGTATTTGCATATTGATTTTATGATTTTATTGATGTATTTTATCGTGAATTATTTGAGGAGGGGTCTTTAATGAATGGTGTTATTAATGCACTGAATTGGATAGCCGGTCTTGGACCAATGGTTATGATGCCGATTATCATGTTTGTTATCGGACTAATTTTAAGGCAGAAGATCGGTCCGCTTTTGAGATCCTGTATGCTGACGGGGGTTGGCTTTGCAGGGGTTAATTTGACCATCAACTTCTTTATTTCAAAAGTAAGTCCATCTGTTGTCGCCATGGTTGGCAACTGGAATCTACAAACGGATATCATGGATGTGGGCTGGCCGGCACGTGCGGCGGCAACATGGGCATTCCCAATGGCAGCAGTCGTCGTCTTCATCGTTCTTGGTATCAACGTCGTCATGCTCGCCCTTAAATGGACCAATTGCGTCATGGTTGACTTTTGGAGTTACAACCACTTTATCTTTGGTGCAGCGCTGAGCTGGTATGCCAGCGGCAGTGTTGTCGTCGCATTAATTACAGGTGGCTTGCTCGCAGTCATAACCTTTAAGCTCGCCGACTGGACACAGCCGCTCTGTGAGGAGGCGTTCGGCATTCCAGGCGTTTCATTCCCAACGAGCAACAGTGTTGGCTGGGCGCCGCTCGCATGGCTGCTTAATAAAGTTTACGACCGCATTCCTGGACTCAACAAAATTAAAGCAGATCCAGAATCGATTCAAAAGCGTTTCGGCGTACTCGGTGAACCGATGGTCGTCGGTTCAATCATGGGTCTCTGTATTGGTATCCTCGGCGGCAACAGTGTTGGTGATACACTCGTCGTCGGTATGAGTACGGCAACCGCTATGGTACTCACACCTAAAATGATGCAAATCCTCATGGAAGGTCTCGTTCCTTTCGCAGACGGCATCAAAGAACTGCTCAATACAAAATTTGAAGGCAACCGTTTCCATATCGGGATTGATGCAGCACTGACCATTGCCAATCCTTCAGCAATCGCCGTTGGGATATTAATGGTGCCAACGACAATCGTTCTCGCAGCAGTGCTGCCAGGCAACCGCTTACTACCGCTTTCTGATATCGCCTATATGGCAATGTGGCTTGCAGCTTGGCCTGTGGCATTCGGCAAAGGCAACGTTGTTCGCGGCTTCATCTCATGTGTCATTTTTACAAGCATCATGCTCTTGATTTCAACCGGCATGGCAGAAATTCATACACAACTTGCCATCTCTGGCGGCTTCCAGCTTACAGAAGGTATGAAGCTGATTTCAACTGAAGATGCCGGCACACACATCATTGAATATATCTTCAGTATCATCAGCGGTTTTATTGGCAACTTGATTTAAAAAAGATAGTCGCTTAAACGGTTTCCGGTATATTTGCCGGAAACCGTCTTTAAAAAAGGATTACCTTTCAATCACATCTAAAATAGAAACACAGCGTTTATTCATAAAGGGTATTAACTATAAAGATTGCGGTTCAAACGGCATTTCGCAACAGGCTAAAGAATCGCTTTAATCAGCACAATCGACAGCATGACAGGATATTATCATTAATCGCAAATTGGAGGACAGGTATGAAAATTTCAAACGTGACCGTCTACGAAGTAAAACCTCGATGGATTTTCGTAAAAATCACGACAGATGAAGGCATTGAAGGCTGGGGTGAAATGATTTCGGGGACTAAAACGCGCGCCGTTGTAGAAGGTGCACGGGAAATGGGGCAGTATTTAATCGGAAGAGATCCGTTTGAAATTGAACGCCTTTGGCAGGAAATGCACAAGACATTTTTCAGAGGTGGCCCTATTAACAGCACCATTGTTTCCGGCCTTGAAATGGCGCTCTGGGATATCAAAGGTAAATTTTTTAATGCACCTGTGTACGAACTGTTAGGGGGCAAAGCACGTGATCGCATCAAAATCTATTCATGGATTGGCGGCGATCGCCCTGATGACGTTGCGCGTGAAGCACTTGATCGGAAAAACAGAGGCTTTACCGCCATCAAAATGAACGGCACAGAAGAACTTCACTATGTCGATTCTTTCAGCAAGATTGATGAGGTCGTCAAACGTGTCGCCTCTATCAGAGAAGCCTGCGGCTACGATTTTGGAATTGGCGTCGACTTTCACGGCCGCGTTCATAAACCTATGGCAAAAGTGCTCGCCCGCGAACTCGAACCTTTTAAACTCATGTTTATGGAAGAAGTGGTCTTGCCTGAAAATGAAGAAGCATTTAAAGAAGTTTCAAAGCATGTGTCTACACCGCTTGCAACCGGTGAGCGGCTCACAAGCCGCTGGGAGTTCAAACGTATTTTCAAAGAAGGGATCATCGATATCATTCAGCCGGACGTTGCACTGGTTGGCGGCATTCTGGAAATGAAAAAAATTATCGCCATGGCCGAAGCCTTTGATATGGGCGCAGCACCGCATGCACCTTATGGCCCTATTGCATTGGCAGCAACGCTTCAAGTAGACGTCTGCTCACCAAATGTGTTTATTCAGGAGCAGAGCTTAGGCATTCACTATAACAAGGGATTCGACCTCTTGGATTTTGTGAAGAACAAAGATATCTTCGAATATGAAGACGGCTACGTCAAGATCCCTGAAAAACCGGGACTCGGTCTTGAGATAGACGAAGATGTCGTCAAAGCCGTATCGGCTGAAGGACTCGTATGGACCAATCCGAAATGGCGCAATTACGATGGCACCATGGCTGAATGGTAAGACGCATTTATCTGTCAAAGCATTGCTGTTAGCTTTGCTCTACTGCGACACTTTAAAACAGTCAAAAATAAGCACCCCCTGTATGTCATTTCGTTTTGATGCATACAGGGGGCTTTTTCTACTTTTTTCTACCTTTTTTTACTGTTTTCTACTGCTTCTTGTGTGGTTTTATCGTTCAATATCTAATAGAATTTTTATTTCCTCTATTCACCTTAATAAGCTTTCGCCATGTACACCATTTCTTTTGCAGGTTTGCCGCAGAATGGACACGTGTCACCGAGGTTTTCCTGTTCAAACGGAATACATCTGATGGTTACACCTGTATCCGCCTTGACTTTGGCTTCACATGCTTCATCACCGCACCACATCGTTTTGGCAAAACCCGGCGCCTCAGTCATCTTTTGCTTAAATTCCTCGTAAGTTTCAAATGTAAACGTCTTCTCATCTCTGCTCACACGTGCGCGTTCGAGCATGTCGCCGTGAACTTGGTCTAAAAGTGCCTGCATCTGTGCGGCAAAACCTTCAAGTGCATAGCTTTCTTTGACATGGTTATCGCGCCTTGCTACCATGGCAACACCATTTTCAATATCTCTAGGGCCAATTTCCACGCGGAGCGGTACACCTTTCATTTCGTATTCATTGAATTTCCATCCCGGCGAATTGCTGGTGCTGTCATCGAGTTTGACGCGGATGCCTGCGGCTATCAATTCATTTCTTAGTGCTTCTGCACGTTCAAGCACCCCTGGTTTTTTCTGAGCAATCGGTACGATCACCACTTGTATTGGCGCCAGTCTAGGCGGCAGTACCAAGCCTCGGTTATCACCGTGTACCATAATGACGCCGCCAATAAGGCGCGTACTCGCACCCCATGACGTATGATAAGGATTTTCAAGGTCGCCGTTTCTGCCTTGGAACGTAATATCAAAAGCCTTGGTAAAATGCTGTGCCAAATTATGTGATGTACCTGACTGAAGTGCTTTGCCATCGTGCATCAGTGCTTCAATGGTATAAGTCGCTTCTGCACCTGCAAATTTCTCACGATCTGATTTTCGGCCGACAACCATTGGAATCGCCAAAAGATCTTCTGCCATTTCGCGATAGATATCCAGCATCTGCAGTGTCTCTGTTTGTGCTTCTTCTGCCGTTTCATGCAGTGTATGGCCTTCCTGCCACAGGAATTCCGATGTTCTGAGGAAAGGCCGTGTTGCTTTCTCCCATCTGACAACAGAACACCATTGATTGTAGAGATACGGCAGTTCCCGATAGGAAGTCAGCCATTTTGAATACATGGAACAGATAATCGTCTCAGAAGTCGGCCTGACGCAAAGGCGTTCGCCAAGCGGTTCACTGCCCCCGTGCGTTACCCATGCAACTTCAGGTGCAAAGCCCTCAACATGCTCTTTTTCCTTGTTCAGCAAACTTTCTGGAATCAGTAATGGGAAATAGCAGTTTTCATGTCCCGTTTCTTTAAAACGTCGGTCCAGAAACTGTTGAATATTTTCCCACAGAGCATAGCCGTAGGGTTTGATGACCATAAAGCCCTTGACGGGAGAATAATCTACGAGATCTGTTTTTCGAATGACATCTGTATACCACTGGGCAAAATCTTCTTCCATTGGCGTGATGTCTTTGACAAATTCTTTTGAATCTTTTGTAGCCATGTTGCCTCCTCATTTTTCACATACACTTTTTCTAAAAATAAAAAAGCCCTCGTCTGCCAAAGCTAGAGACGAAGGTTCGCGGTACCACTCTAATTGCGTGCACATGAGCACACGCCACTTGAACATTTTTATCGGAATGACCCGTGCAGATTTTCTGCAAGCTCCAAGGTAGGGTTCAATTGCTCGCTTACGGGATACCTTTCAGCCGATGAATATCCTCTCTATCCGTGCGCCGCAATCTACTGGCCTTTTCAATGCCGTCATATGCGTTTTTTTATAATATAGTATGATTTAATCCATTTGTCAACACATCCGGCATGAGGTTCTTTTGAAAAGCGATTTGCTTCGAATTAAATGCCAGCAGACTTTAGAAAAATTTAAGAAATAAAAAAGCTCACGTTAAGAAATCCGACTTAAACTAATTTCAGTTTCAACATACAAACCCAGTTTGTACGACCCCGGAACTGCAAATTACTTTGGACACCGACATGCTGTTGGTGTTTTTTTTTATGCCTATTTTTATATCTATTTATTTCACGCCCTCTTGCGCATATGCTATAATAGCACGAGAAACCCCAAATGATTCTGGTGTCTAATCAATCGCATTTTGGGCAATCATAGGGAATTCGAGAAGCGCGCAAATTGTGCGAATCGCTTGATAGAGGAGACTGAAATCGCATGGCAGAATCTCGTAAAGCATATTATTCAAAAATTGATCGAATACGAATCATCGCTTGTCTAGCCGTTATCGTCATCCATGTAACCGCAACACCCGTCATGACGCTGAGACCGCTGAGCATTCAACAGCTCGTTTTCATTTTCGCCAATCGAATCGCCAAACCCTCTGTCCCGCTTTTTATTTTCATCAGCGGCTTTTTGGCCTATCAGCCGACAAGACCTTTTGAATTGACGCGGTATGCAAAAAAAATAAAACGCCTCATCATGCCTTATGCACTCTGGACGCTTCTTTATCTACTTGTATTTGTAAAAACAGCCGGTTATCCGCTTTCATTTCTTTTTTATCTGAAGCACCTTGTGCTTGGCGATATGGTTTATCATCTCTATTTTATGGTTATCCTCATCCAGCTAACCATTATAGCCCCGCTCCTAATCCGAGGCGCACATCAGTTTGGTGCTGTCCCCTTCTGGTTGGCGACACTTTTTCTGCAGCTCCTCGTTGGCTTTTTGACAGTTCCTTATAGCGACCGTCTCTTCATAAGCTACATTGCCTATTATACATTTGGGTTTGCCGTGCATCACATCAACCCTCACAAAGGTGTTGCAGCTGCTGTTGTATGCCTTCTAGCGACTGCCTATACCGGCACCTTTATCGGCGCTATTGACTTTGGCATTTCATTGCCGCAATGGGGAGCGGCTTCGCTGTATACGCTTTATAGTTTAGCAGCTTGTGCATTCCTTTTCAGCTGGCTTCAAAATCGCCCGCTCTTGCCTGCAGCACATCAATTCGCCCTTGCCACAGAACACATTTATTATGCGCATCCACTTGCCATTATGGCAGGGAGCTATCTTAGCATCAAAATGGCTTTCTATTCCATCATTGGTCAAAGTCTTCTCGCTACGGGCATCATCTTTTTAACCGTTGTACCGATTTCTATGTTCTATGTTAAGCATAGGAAAATGGTATAAATATTTCACAAAAAATTAAACGAAGGCGTCTTGACTTATAGGGTGAACGCCTATATGATAAAATGCGTAAGCATTCGCTTATCCATCATAAACACTGAGGAGTTACACGATGCAACACTTGAAAAAACGTACAATCGTTGAATTTAGTCTGCTGCTTTGCCTCATCGCATTGAGCCTCACAGTCAGCCGACAATTTCAGCATGAACAGCACACGGCCTATAATAATGAAGCCGCTTTCTATGGTATTCAGATAGAAGATGCCCAGCCTTCAGAAACAACCCTGACAGTATCTGATGATACATCATTCTGGGGTATTCCCGATTTTAAGCAGTAAGCGTTCCGATGTTTCATTCGCATCAATCCATACAATGCGATCATAGCAAAATGCGCTGAATGCAGCGCATTTGCTGGGACAGCCGCAAATAACGCAGAGAATCGCATCATGTCGCATGGGATCTGCCAGCCTGACACAGTCATCACCGTAAAGATCGATCAGACGATGATAAACTGCTTTTCGATCATATCTAGGGTTGCACCCGCCACAAAATTTGACGCCGATCGTCTTAACCTTTTTATCTTCCGTCATTCATCTTTC
The DNA here is from genome assembly GCA_030446305.1 of Clostridiales bacterium. Classification (GTDB taxonomy): domain Bacteria; phylum Bacillota; class Clostridia; order Peptostreptococcales; family Acidaminobacteraceae; genus Fusibacter. Next base: position 17,631 of record JASUSA010000040.1, read on the forward strand.
CCAACTTTGCCATTTAAAATGGCTTTTGCAAAATCAATGAGCTCCGGACTTACATCTTGAATCACAGCAACATTTTCAAGCCAATCAAACTGCGATTTCAGCGTCGCTTCAATAAAGGCTTTTGTAGAAAGGTCTGCCTGCGGACAACCACTGCAAGCTCCCGTCAATTTTACCTTTAAGGTATTGTCTTCAATGCCAATAATGTGCATGTCACCGTTGTGTTCTCTAAGTTTTGGCCTAATCATCATATCTGCCTTTTGATTAATCGCCGCTAGTCTTTCGTCGACATCATTTATTACGCACTCTTTCATTGTCCCTCCTGTCATTCATTATACATCTTTTAATAAATGAGGAAATTACATCATTAAATATAATCCTATCGTCGTTCTTGCTAAGTATCGCGTCATTTTTCACGATGCGTCATGCTATTACATATACAACGCAAACTTTGTGCCAATTGTCTCTAAACGCGCCTCATCATTGGTTTTCAGCCTTTTGACGCCTCTACACAGCACAAGTTTCACATGACATTCGTTGCATTATCGCATCGTTTTCATTTATCAATAGGATCTTCAATCGATATCAAAGACTATAAAAGCATCCAATTTCAATACAATTGGATGCTTTTTTGCATTTTGTCACCGTCGATGCATACTCGCATCATATCCATCAATTAAATATTTTCGAGCACATCGCACAGAAAACTGAAAACGCGTTGCACCGATGAAACACTGACGCTTTCAAAAGGGGTGTGAACATCGCGCATATTCGGCCCCATGGCGATCATGTCAATATCACCAAGCTTTTCACTTAAGAAACCACATTCCAGTCCCGCATGGATCGCATCCACTTTCAGCGGTTCTTCAAATCGCTTCTCATAGACCGATGTCATTAAGTCCCGAAGCGGTGAAATCTCACGGTATGCCCACGCCGGGTAATCGGAAATTTGATACCATTTGGCACCAGACAGCGATGCAATCATCGCCGCTCGGCCGCTGATTTCATCTTTGAGTGAGACAATAGAGCTTCTTACGGAATTTGTCAGTTTTACAATCTCTTCTTCTGTCGTGAGCACACCGAGGTTTGATGAACTTTCAACAAGCCCTGCAATGGTACTGCTCATGCTCTGTACGCCAAACGGCATTAAACAGAGACCTTCCGCCACCGCTTTAGTCGTCTCTGAGTCAAAGCACATTTCAGGAACTTCTGCTTTTACCAACATCATCTGCACATCTGCATCAGCGCCGAGATGTTCTCCCCTAAATTGCTGAGAAAGTTTTGAAATTGTATCCTGCAGCGTCGATACTGCCTCTGGATTAACGAGCAGCGTCATTTGAGCAAACTTTGCAATGGCATTCATTTTTTCGCCGCCTTTGACACTGGCAAGTTCAAATGACGTTGTTTTCATGAGTGTTTGAAGTGTCCTACCTGCAAGCTTAATCGCGTTTGCCCGCATCTTATCGATCTCGATGCCTGAATGACCGCCTTTTAGGCCTTGAATTTTTAATAAAAACGCCTCTGTCATCGTTGGCTTCTGCCATTTAATCGGCCACTCTAGAATGTTGTTTACCCCGCCTGCACAGGATGCCAATATAACCCCTTCTTCTTCCGCATCAATGTTAATCAGCATGTCTCCAGACAAATTTGAAGGTTCAAGCGACATAACCCCGCCCATTCCCGTTTCTTCTTCAACGGTAAAGAGCGCCTGAATTGGCGGATGTTTTATCGTCTTCGATTCCAGTATTGCCATAATCATGGCAACTGCAATGCCGTTATCGGCGCCAAGGGTCGTCCCCTCTGTTTTAAGTGTATCCCCATCCAACAAGAGGGGAATGGCTTGCGTGTTAAAATCAAACGCATAGTCATCCCGTTTAACGCAGACCATATCAAGATGGCCCTGTAAAATAACGGTTGGATGTGTTTCATACCCTGTAGATGCGGGCTTTCTAATAATCACATTCATTGAAGGTTCCTGAATCACTTCCAGTCCCAACTGATTTGCAAATTGAACGCAATAGTCACTGACAGCCTTTTCATTACCTGATTCTCTCGGAATTTTCGTCAGTGCCAGGAAATGTTTAAAGACTTCATCCTGCTGTAATGCTTCCAAATGATCCATGTCGGTCATCTCCTTTGATTTTTATAATCTTATCACGCTTCCGAAACCGTCTTATTCCGGCAATAGAGCGCTGTTATTGCTGCAATTGATTTCGCCAACTTCTTTGTCAGCACCTTTGAACTGATTCGAAACTGCCAGTTGCCGCCAAGCGTTGATGGATAATTCATTCTCGCAGAGTCATCCAGTCCTAGATAATCTTGCATAGGGATGACGACGAGCCCCGCTGATGAACCCATCAGCGCTCTGATAAATCCCCAATGAATACCTTCAGAACGTGTGAGTTTTAAGTAATCTTTTGCAAATCGCCTTTCAGCTTTCGGCGCATTTCGATACCAGCCCATAATAGTATGGTTGTCATGCGTTCCCGTATAGACGACATCCTCCGCTTTGTAGTGGTGCGGAAGATACGTGCTCTCAAAATCGACACTAAAGGCAAACTGCAAGATCTTCATCCCTGGAAAACCAAGGTCCTCTCGAAGTTTTACGACATCATCTGTTAAAATGCCAAGATCTTCGGCGATGATATCCAGCGGACCAAGCGCCTTAAAAATATCATCAAAAAAGGCTTTGCCTGGCCCCTTTATCCATTTACCTGTTTCGGCAGTCTCACTGCCGTATGGAATAGACCAGTACGATTCGAACCCTCTAAAGTGATCGATGCGTACTTTGTCAAAACATTCAAAACTATGTCTAAAGCGTTTAATCCACCACGCATAGCCATCTTCCGCCATACGTTCCCAATGATAAATCGGATTGCCCCACAGCTGACCCGTTTCCGAAAATGCATCCGGCGGACATCCCGATACCTGCTCGGGAAAGTTGTCTTCATTAAGCCGAAACAAAGTAGGATTGGCCCAGACATCTGCGCTGTCTTCAGCAACATAAATGGGCAAGTCGCCAATGATGCGAATACCCTTGTCATTTGCGGTGCTCTTAAGCCGATACCATTGATCGTAAAAAAGATACTGTGTAAAAATCCAGAACCGTATGTCATCCGCATGGGTCTGTTTGAACTGAAAAACAGCTTCCGACGTGTGACATTGATACGCCGGCTCCCACGTCGACCACATGGCACCATCGTGGTGTGTCTTTAATGCCATAAAGGTGCTAAAATCATCCAGCCAATCGTGCTCGCGTTCATAAAAAACGTCAAGCGCGTGCGTAAGCGGCGCTTTTGCTTGATCAAATGCCATTCTCAAAAGAGCCATTTTTCCTTTATAAAGCGCTTCATAATCAATGGGGGTTGGTGCCTCACGAAATGAAACACGTTCAATCGCCTTCATATCGAGAAAGCCTTCTTTCACCAAAGCGTCGAGATCAATAAAATAGGGGTTGCCGGCAAACGCCGAAAAAGACTGGTAAGGCGAATCGCCAATGCCGGTAATGCCTAAGGGCAAAATTTGCCAGTAAGCTTGATTGGCACGCTCCAAAAATGAAAGGAACGCATAGGCACCTTCCCCAAAATCGCCAATCCCATACGCACCTGGCAGTGATGATATATGCATTAAAATACCGCTGCTGCGCTTCATTGTCCACCTCATTTCTATACGTAGTTAGCATAACATAAAAGCAATCGCTTGACAAAGCGGCAATTCCTTGATAAATTATTAACAAGTAGCTTTTCCTAAGAGTTCCCTTACTTTTCGGACGAGCCTTTTATCACGATTACCTTATTGAGAAGTTGATTCTGATCTCGTAGGCTATGATACCCATTTTCATGCGATCATTTCATGCTCTTAAGGAGCATTTTTTATTTTTTTGGAGGCTTTGATGAAAGCATATATCAATCAGCTCTTTGAAACATCTGATATAAGTGATGAAGCGCTTTTAGCGCTCCTTGACGGCATGTCAGACGACGATGTCCATTACCTCTTTGAAAGTGCTAGGCGAAAAAAACAGATTTACTTCGGCGACAGCGTCTACATGCGCGGCCTCGTGGAATTTACCAATTACTGCAAGCAGCGCTGCGCTTATTGTGGCATTCGTGCTGATAACAGCAAGGTTGAGCGGTATCGCCTCAACAAAGCACAAATTCTGCAATGCTGTGAAGAAGGATACGCTTTAGGGTATCGTACTTTTGTATTTCAGGGCGGCGAAGATCCTCATTTTACCGATGATCGCCTCTCGGCGATCATCCATGCCGTCAAATCCGCTTTTCCTGATTGTGCCATAACGCTTTCTGTCGGCGAACGATCTCGCGAAAGCTATATACGTCTGAAAGAGGCTGGCGCCGACCGCTATCTACTGCGCCACGAGACCGCATCGCCAACGTTATACGCGTCACTGCATCCCGGTATGTCTCAGGAAAACCGCATCCAGTGTCTTTATACCCTTAAAGCGCTTGGCTATCAAGTTGGCGCAGGTTTTATGGTAGGCCTCCCCAATCAAACGCATGCTGATCTCGTCGCCGACCTGCGTTTTCTCAAGCAATTATCGCCTGAAATGGTGGGCATCGGTCCCTTTATTCCGCAAAAGGATACACCGCTCGGTCAAGCACCACATGGCTCTGTACGCATGACATTAATCATGGTCGCCATAACGCGGCTTCTGCTCCCCAAAGTGCTTTTGCCTTCGACAACAGCGCTTGGCACACTGGACTCCAAAGGGAGAGAAAAAGCACTGCGTGCCGGTGCCAACGTCGTTATGCCCAATCTTTCACCGACAGATGTACGAGAACAGTATGCGCTTTACGACAATAAAATCTGTACGGGAGATGAAGCCGCTCACTGTCGTCAATGTATTGAGCGGCGAATTGTCAGTGCAGGTTTCCACGTCGATATGGGAAGAGGTGATCATCCGGACTATCAAACATCTTCCGTTGAAATTTCACCTGAAAAACGGTATGCTGATATTATTAGGCTCGCCTAAAAAACACATACGGTCCACCTGCATCAATTTTACGATACACATGCAGTGACTGTGTCACTTATCGCCTTAGCGCTTAGCGCAAAAACCGTCAAGGAGGTCATATGACTTATGAATACAAAGGGGTTCGCCCAACATGCGATCCCGAGAGCTTTATTGCCGACGGTGCACGCGTTATCGGACGCGTCACACTTGGCAAATACAGCAGCATCTGGTTTAATGCCGTGCTTAGAGGTGATGTCAATGCTATATCTCTCGGCGCCTACTCAAATGTTCAAGACAATGCCGTCGTACACGTTGCCGACCATCTTGAAGCGGTCATCGGCGATTTTGTCACCATTGGTCACAATGCCGTCATTCATGGCTGTACCATTGAAGACCACTGCCTCATCGGCATGAGTGCAACGATTTTAAATGGCGCCGTTATTGGCCGCGGCAGCATTATCGCAGCAGGCGCACTGGTTAAAGAAAATGAAATCATTCCGCCGCACTCCCTCGTTGTCGGGGTTCCTGCACGCGTTGTCAAGCAAGTACCGGATTACATGGATATGATTCACGCGCAAGCCGTGAAGTACAAAACACATTGGACGATCAACTATGGCTTTTTAAAAGATGCCGGCGGCGAAATCTATCATGGTGAAAAAATATTATAAGTCCTTAATGAAATTCCGCAATAACCTTGAGTTGATCCTTCACTGCCATCTGTTAAATTTTTGCACGATGAAAATAATCCCTATTGTGGTGAACGGATTATAATCTGAATAAGACAATTTCCTAAACTGAAAAACTTTATTAAAATGATAAAAAGGTTCACTGCCCCATATTTTCATGCGGCAATGAACCCTTTTTTTCATTTTTTATCAGAGCATTGTTTTATCGTAATATTGTTTTCGTCATAATATTGTTTCATCATAACATTGTTTTGTCAGAATGTTACCTATCAGAGCATTGCCATAACGCCGCCAATCACGGCTTTTACAACAAAGAATCCTACGATGAGACCACCTGTTAAAATCAAATTGGCAGATGTCGTCTGTTCAACCCACGGTGCACCATCTTGGTTGATATAATAATCATTCCTAAGTGCCAGTACCATATCCAGTAAGTGCAAGAGTATCATAAACACAACGACATAATTAAAGACCGTTTTCATCTGAACCAGTGCCGCATCAATGACAGCAACAAACTGTGCCGGATCAAAGAGCACATCCATAATGGTACCGTCAATCACGCGAAGGCCAAGTTGAGCGATTGCAATGACAAAGCACAGAAAAACAAAAAATTTAATCATAAATCCGAAAATCCAACGCCCGACAGAAGATTCGCCGAGCAGCATGCGCTTTGCAAGGTGCCATGTATTGATGTAGTTTGCATTGTAGGAGACAATAGAAACCTTCGCGATATCATCACTGCGAAGCTGTCGAACTTCATGCTTTGTCTCGAGGAGCATGGTACTGCCCGCTGCTTTGGCAAGCGCCAGATACTGGTCTCGCTCCTCGCGGTCGATGCCTTCCACATGCAGCACTTCACCGTATTTCATGTGTATGCTCAATGCATAAAGCGTTTGCATGCTCCTAGGCTTTTCAGCCTTTTTTCTTTCAGTCATTTAAACCTCCAAATCGTAATATTTATAATTACCCAATGTCGATAACATTACCCAAACATTCATCCCATGTTTATTTTAAACACTAAAGGTTTTCAGCTTTTTAACAAAATCATCCTTCTCTTCGATGAGTTCACTGAGCACATAGTAGGAAACCGAAGACGCAACAACTTCATTAACCACCATACGACCCTGAATATCAATTAAAAGTGCATACAGGCTTTCTTCAAGTGCAATAACAAATGTCATAAAATCATGCCGTGTCTGAAGATCTGGCGCGATCATAACATTGGCAAATTGATTGACCAAAGATGAGATTTTATCATAAGTCCCAAAGTCAATGGCCTCTGCCATTTCATTTGAAATATTGGCAATAATCGCCTGATAGTGTTCGATGTCTTTATCAATTTGTTTCACGATAATGCGAATGACCAATTGCAGTCCCGGATCATCAACGCGCTGACACTGCTGTTCATAGATTTCCTTTTTCCGTACGGAAAGCCCAATGGCCTTCTGGACGACATCTCTGATATCATACATATTGCTTCCTCCTCAGATTCTGTCTTTCTACAATTATAATTCGAATCCAAAGACAACTTTAACGACAACACCAATAAGGAAAGAAATCAGCGAAACAGTCAAACTTATACCAGCCATCTCAAAAAAACGTCGTTTAAACGGCAGGTCCTTTGCAACAGAAATATAATAATTAAAACCAAAAATAATCAATACCGCCACCACCAACATGGTCACCAAACTAATATAGGGATTCCCTATGAGCAGGTAAGGCAAAATCAGTAGCATAACAGTGAGCACATAAGCAATTCCCGTATAAATTGCCGATTTAAGCGCATGTTCACCTTCACCTTCCTGACGCGTTGACAGAAATTCGGATGCCGCCATGGAAAAAGAAGCAGAAATACCGGTAATAAGACCTGTCAATGCAATGATTTTAGCATTTTGAAAGGCAAATGTATACCCTGCCAGCGCCCCGGTTAGCTCTACGAGGGCATCGTTTAGACCTAGGACAATAGAACCGACATAGTTGAGCCGCTCTTCGTCCAGCATATCAATGAGTGTCTTTTCATGACGTTCTTCATCTTCAATAATCGCTTTCAAAATCGGATCGTCATCATAGAGTTCCTGATATTTCGCCTGCTGGGCATCCTCTGCCTTTTCCATCAGCTTAACACTAAACGTAAACCCCAGAAAAAAACTGATAACGGCATAAAAATTAATCAGCAGCCAGTTTGGCTTTAGCTCGCGCTGCGTTTGCGCTTTGAGTCGATGATAATGCTTAAGTTCATCTTTGCTGATTTCAAGTAAAATTTCTTTATTATGAGCATCCTTTATACGGCCTGCTATTTTACGGTAAATATGATGTGCGTTAATTTCATTTTGCTGTTCAATTAAATACTCCGGTTTCATAAAAGCCTCCTAAGCCTATTTTAACTTTTTTTAACCTGCTTCGCATCTGATATTAGAAAATATCACACCAATTTAATGAAAAAAACCTCGATCGCATTTGACCGAGGTACCAATAAAACATTGGATTTTAGATTGGGTATATAAAAATTTACGGTTAACAAAATTATTTTGACTTATCGATATAAACCGATAAAGCCTAGGAGTGCTGCAAAGAGAATGGAACCAAAACCAAGTGCTAAAAGTTTTGCAAAGAATTTCTCTTTATCAACGCGGTCAGTAGAGGATGCCATCGCAAGTGCGCCAAGTGTTGAGAGCGGGCTGTAAGTAACCACATGTGCGCCGACGACAATACCTGAGATCAGCGATGAAGCAGTGATCGTGCCACCCATTTGCTCAACGATGCCATTAACGGTAGGAATCAGCGTTGGCATAACAACGCCTGAAGCACTGGAGACAGATGACATCAGACCACCCATAATCGCCATGATCGCCGGTGCTGTATGTTTGCTCATAATGCCTGCCAAGAAAGTAGAAAGCGCATCGATACCACCGGATACCTTCACCACATTGACTAAAATGGCAACACCTGCAATCAGGAGCAGCGTCGACCAAGGTACATTGGCAATGGCGTCTTTCTGTACGCTTGGCGATAGGAGCAGCAGTACTGCTGCCCCGAGGAATGCAGTCATACCAATATCTTGCTTAAAGATGAGAATGGCAACGATTACAAGTAAAATGACGACCAGTGTTTGGAGCTGTTCTTTATTAAATTGAATCGTCGCTTTCTCTTTTGTGGCGCGCCCTTTAAGTTTATGGCCGCCAAATGCAAAATAAAAGACAATCGCCTGCAATGTCGACGTTAAAACAACACTTAAGAAAATCGGCGTATAATTGGTAACCCCTGCTTCTGCCGCAAGATTGCTCGCAATAATGCCGGAAGGAGACAGCGGTGACAAGCCGCCGGCTAATGAGCCTGCAATGACAATGGTCGCCATTAAAAGGTCAGAAATATCCTCTTCTTTAGCCACTTCCATGGCAATTGGCAGCATCAGCGCCGGTACGACGATCGGTCCCGGACCCGCTGCAGCAATCACGGTACACATGATAAAAAAGAAGATCGGCAGCAGTTTTGTATTGCCGCCAGCCATTGCCGAAACTTTTCTGGCAATTAGCTCAAGGGTACCATTTACTTTTGCAATACTAAAGAGCAGTGTCATGCCCAATAAAATAATGAATAATTTCGTTGGAAAACCGGATACATAAATATCTTTTGCCGACATACCGGCAATGTAATACCCGACGACATAGGCAAAAGCGATGCCGACAAGTCCCGTGTTAACCTTTCGCTTGAACCCGATAAAGATTGCAACGACGAGTGCAATCAACGTAATAAGCTGAATGTTCATATGAAACCCCCTCTAATAAACTTTATAATGTCGATAAATGCCGTGCTCGGTTTCTTCCCCTATCACAATGATGCTGTGGAAAGTGGCGCCTTATAACACCTCCCCGCGCCATACTTTTATATTTCGCAAATTTGATGCCAGTCTTTCAAACAGCATTTATATGCCCTCTTGGTTATTGATTTTACAATGGTTTGAACCAGATTCAGGTCAATTGAAAACCGCATCATTCTCAACAAAAAAAGTGGCTAAAAATAAACCACTCCGGTCAATTTTCAGCCACTGCCCTGTCAAATATCAATGCTTTATAAAGTTGTTATCTAAATCAACTTGCCTTTTCGTTAGCCATTCCCTTATCGTTGTTCTTGACAGCCATTTCACGATGCACAATATCAATTTCCTATGAAATGATCGCATCCTAATGGCTTTTTAAGGTTTATCAATACGGTATTTTTCCATTTTATTGCGAAGTGTCGTCCTTGAAATACCTAAATCATTCGCTGTTTTCGTAATGTTGTACTGATTTTTCGCGAGGCTCTGAACAATCACTTCCCGTTCTGCGTTTTCAAGATTGCCATCCATACCAGTGTTGCTGCCAACTTCAAAAAATACATCTTTAGGCAGGTCATCCACGTCAATGTACCGTCTGTCAGAGAGAATCATAATCCGTTCGATGGTATTTTTTAGTTCTCTGACATTGCCCAGCCATTCATAAGAGGTTAAAAGCGCCATCGCTTCATCTGTCACGCCGATAATGGATGTATTCATTTTCTGCTGATAGTAACCGATAAAGTGTGAAACCAGCAGCGGAATATCCTGACGCCGTTGCCTGAGTGGAATAACATTGATCGGAATAATATTTAGCCGATAATAAAGATCGAGTCTGAAATGATCATAGGTGATCTCTTCGCGAATCTTTTTATTGGTTGCCGATATAACCATCGCTTCAAAGGCAATATCGTCTGTACCCCCGACGCGCTTAAACTGTTTGTTCTCAAGGACGCGCAATAGTTTTGCCTGAAGATCAAGATCCATATCGCCAATTTCGTCAAGAAATAGAATGCCGCCATTTGCTTTTTCGAGCAGGCCGATTCGCTGTTCTCTCGCTTCGGTAAAAGCACCTTTTTCGTAGCCAAAGAGAATACTCTCCTGCAACGATTTGGGGACGGCTGCACAGTTCAGCGCCACATAGGGTCGATTACTGCCAAAACTGTCGTAAATGTATTTGGCGATCACTTCTTTACCGGAACCGCTTTCTCCCTGTATGAGAATATTGGTGTTAATGCCGCTGTTCACAATGCGTTTAACGGTGTCCTTGATTTGAAGAATGCTCTCATCCGAACCAATAAACCCATTAATGCCTGATTTATCAATTTCAATTTCAGAACGCTTTTGAATAAATGCCAGCACGCTTTCAACCGACTTTTTAATCTCTGACAGCGAAAAAGGCTTTGTGTAGTAATCATATGCGCCCATTTTCATCGCTTTGACCGCAAGTCTTACCTCACTCATATACGTAATCATAATGACAACCGTGTCAATTTTGATCTGATTAATTTGCTTCAATACTTCAATGCCATCAATGCCTGGCAATTTAATGTCAATGATGGCAAGTTTAATCGCTTCTCGCTTTAATATTTCGAGACCTTCTTCGCCCGTTCCCGCCATTAACAATTCAACGCCTTCGATCTTTGACAGTTTAAGTCCCAATGAGTATCGAATGCTCTCTTCGTCGTCAATAATCAATATTTTCACGTTTCGCCCCCCTCTAAGCCATTGGCAATGATATTGTAAACGTCGTCCCGACGCCTAATTTACTTTCGACGCCTATTTCGCCCTCCATATCCCGTATGATTTTATAAGCAATGGATAGGCCGAGCCCATTGCCGGATTGCTTCGTCGAATAAAACGGTTCGAAGATATTGTTAATATCAGCTTCTTGAATGCCAACGCCTGTATCCCGAATGATGATTTCGGCCATTTCACCGCGCTTTCTGAGTGTAATGCTAATGTTGCCCTCATCCTGAATGGCCTGTATGGAATTCTTCATAATATTGATCAGCGTCTGTTTTAGACCACGGCGATTAACTTTTATTTCGATGTGCTCACTGTCAAAGTATCTGCGAATGCTGATGTTATTGTTAATGAGTTCCATTTTTAAAATATTGACTGCTTCATCAACGATTTTGCCAAGATCCACAACGGTACTGCCGCTTTTATTCTGTCGGGCAAAGTTTAAATAGTTCAGAACAATATCATTGAGATCTTTCAGTTCCTTCTCAAACAAATCAAGGATGTGTTCTTTTTCTTCTTCCGTAACATCATCGCTTCGGAAAAGTTCCAGCAAATTGCTGAGCCCCGAAAGCGGGTTGCCGATTTCATGAATAATCGAGGATGTGAATTCGCCGAGAATGCTAATGCGATCTTCACGTTTCAGCTCTTCATCCAGCATTTTCTCTTTTTCCGTATCCTGAATGAGGAAGACGTAACCGACAACATCGCCCTTCGCATTGGCAACAGAGGATATGTTGATGCGGCAATGAATGGATTCCTGCTGATTTCGAATGAGCACCTGCTCATAGTTTGCGGTATTGTCATTATTTTTCTCATATTCATCAATAATGCCGCCAAGGTCTATTTTGATCGCCTGCGACAGCGTTTCACAAGGGAAGTGCACGTAGTCACGCTTCCATAACCCTGTAATGTTTTCAAGCGCATGATTGAATAAGGTGATTTCGCGATTGGCATCAATGGCGAGCACACCATTGCCCGCACTCATCAAGATGTTGTTCAAATACTGCTGTAGGTTAAATTCTCGTTTAATAGATGCTTCCAGTTCGACGACTTTATTGTCAAGCTGTACCGTCATATCTTTAAAGGCATCGTACAGCTCACCGATTTCACCGTTAGACTGATGTTCAAAGAGTGTTGGTGCATAACCGCTATAACTCAGTTTTCGCACTTTACTCACAAGGCTCTCAATCGGAAGTGTGATGCTGTATGCCAGCAACAGGCCTAAAAACAAACTGACAATGACAGTAAAAATCGAAATAGACATCAGGCGATCCATAATTTTCTGGGTATCCTGCAGAATGACCGCTTCACTCTGTTCAACCATAACCATCCATCCGGTGTTCTCCACATATGTGATGGCTTCATAATACATCTGACCGTTCTTTTTTGTTTCCCCAATGCCGACGAGCTTGTCCGCAAGCACACCGTAGAGCGATGTCTCCTGCCCTTCTAGTGTAACGGGATTGTCCGCCATATAGCCTATTTGTTCACCATCAGGCAAGGCTTCTGCTGATTCCGGACCGACGATAAGCGCGCCGTAAGAATCAACCACCCAAAAATCGCCGTTAAAATCCCGTTCCTTGTATGCAATGACATTTTTGATATTCTCAAGTGGAATCCCTGCGGCAATCAGCCCTGATATGTTGTGATTTTCATCAAAGATAGGGGCTGCCACGACAAAATGCGGCTGTCCCAAGACGCGGCTGATATAGAGCCGACTGATATAGGGCTCGCCGTTTGCCATAATATACTGATAGTAGTCACGATCCGTATACTCATAGCGTTCAATGGCATTTTCATTGATCGGTTTCGAAAAGATGAGCTTTCCATCTTTGCCCATGTAGAAAATTAAATCAAAATAATCGTAGTTGTCATAAATACGCGAAAGCTCTTCTTTGATTTTTTCTTCATCAGATAGACTGTGACTTGAAAAATTACTGGCTGTCACAATGGTCTTTTTGGCACTCTCCAAATAGAGTGCAATTTTTTCGTTAATGGTTTCTGAGATAACGCTGTTCTTGTTTAGCGCCTCATTAATCGAATGTACGCGTACGGTGTGAAGAATGATGAATGAACTGACAAAAATCACCGATAAGACGTAAAGCAATATAACCACCGGTATTCTGATTTTCAAACTTTTAAACACGTGGACACCCCCATCCCATGTCATACTTTAACGCTGCATTTTCCCCCCATAATAAGATACACGCAGACGCCGTTCATCACTATTCTACCATTAATCTGAATTCGCGACGGTAAATCATTTGTTTTTGATCTTAATTTTCATAAAAATAAGGGAATAGAATCGATGATGATTCCATTCCCCAGCTTTATAACTTAAGCTAAGCCATTATTCATTTATTCGCAATTGATGCAATTTCTATGAGTGATAAGCATAGATGCTTTTGTGTTTATAAAGCTTCTACGCACTTATATCGCTTCAATTACACGTATGCGATCTTGCATTACCCGCTTTGCAACTTGAATGGGCGTTGCATCATACCCATGATTACATCCCGGATGAACATGCAGCTCAACCGAAACGCCTGCCTGCCAGAGTTTTGAAGCATACTGAACGGTTTCATCTCTGAAGATATCAAGTTCACCAACTTCTAAATAAGTCGGTGCCAATCCTTCAAAATTTTTATTGCGGGCTGGTGAAACGATGGGCGAAACATGATCACCACCCACGTCATCCCCGATAATTGCGTACCAAGCTGTATAGTTATTGTCGTATGACCACGAAAGGAAAGGCACCATCAGCGGATCAGGTTCGACTGTGCGATCGTCAAGCATTGGGTAGATGAGTATTTGCTTTGCCAGCGAAAAACCTTGATCTCGCGCTAAAATAGCAACACCAGCCATAATCCCTGCGCCGCCACTGTCACCGGCAACAGCAATTCTTGTCGGATCAACGCCAAGTTCTGAGGCATGTTCGGCAAGCCAAACACAAGCTGCATAAGTATCTTCTGTACAAACAGCGCCCGGATATTCAGGTGCAAGCCTATATTCTACAGATAAAAACGGCACACCACTTTGACTAACATAATTGGCGACAATGGAATCATGCCCCTCCACACTGCCGAGTATCTTCCCGCCGCCATGTGCATAGACGACAGCAGACCCGGGATTCGATCCCTTTTTTGTATACCATCTGAGATCAATCATCGTACCGTCTTTTACCATAACTGAAAATGATTTTCTTTCCACATCAGGATATTTTGGGGCGACTGCAGCCATCGCATTCCACATCGCACTGTATGTCGCCCGAATAGTTTGCCAATCGCCTCGTTCAATTGAAGTTGCACTTTGTGCACTCTTTGAAAGCAGTGCCTTTATTTCTGGATCTAAAGAAAACGCCATTTCTACCTCCATTCATTGTCTAGGGAATAAAAACTTAAACCAGCACACGCTACAAATGCGCTTTATTTGTGATTTTTTTTGCACATTTAAAGTTTAACCCTTCTGAATTAATTCGTCAATCTATTTGACAATAAATATTTAATTATCAATTCATCGTCTGGCGTTTCTTGTAGCCTCTATTGCAATTAAAAGTTAATCAGTTTATAATAGTCCTGCACATTTACTTGGTATTATCCCGACAAAAAGGAGCATTTATATGCAAATCGTCACTCAATCCGGTGATTTAGGTCCAAAATGGTTTCATGTGGCATTGAGAGCAATGGCATTAATGGCTGAGTCAGATACAATTTTGAAAAGCAACTATATTGCCGGCTTACTTGGTGAAGATCCAACTGCGGTTCGGAAAATATTAGCCAAATTGATGAAGGCCAAACTGGTTCGTTCCTTTGGCGGACGTTATGGTGGCTACAGCATCACTAAATCTCCTGCTAAAATAACCGTTTTAAGTGTTTATCAAGCATTTGAAACTCAGTCCACCAGCTATGATTCGGTTCCTTCTACGGGAACGGAACTCTTTATATCACTTGTCATTTCCAAAGCTGAAAATGAGTTTCAGGCCATTCTTCAGGAATTCACTTTACAGGATATTATTGAAAATAAAAGCGATCTTCTCAGCATTGATTCAATACAAAATACAAAAGGCGACTGATTATTCTAAAAGAATATTTCAGTCGCTTTTATACTCACATTCTATCGTTCACATTTTGCCACAATTATATCCCGGTTGACCGCTTGTTCAACCCAGTGTTCAAAATCATCGTAAGGCGATTCTGTCATCACTTTAAATCCA
>JASUSA010000041.1 GCA_030446305.1 Clostridiales bacterium
CGTTGTCGCACAGGTTAAACTGTTTAAGGCATCTCACAGCATCCTCACAGGGATGGAAGACCCGCAGGTTAATTACATCAAGGTCATTAAAGAACGCCCGCTAAAGCCTTTAAAATAGGCCAATAAAATTGTAACGCCCGCAGTTTTCGAACTGCGGGCGTTTTATATTTGTACCATTTCTATTTTATAAAACGAAATCCATGATAAATGGCTTTTATTTATGACCACTAATATTTATTAGGAAAATGTATTTTCCCCACTTGCCACAGATATTGATCAATCTTTTTTAGCGAAACATTTTCTAAGCCATAAAAGCATCTGAATTGGCATAATATAGATTTAAATCGCTCATATTCATGCAACTCCTGCGTTTTAAATTGACAGAACTGGTCTTTTTCTTTAAAAAAAAGAAGCATCTTTTCAACATAACTGTCATAGATCGGATAATCATCAGGATAATGATGACTACAATATTTAGTCGCAAAAGAATAAAAATTACGCATTTTACCGTTTTCATATGACACAGTTGCAATTTCGTTTACAATGTTTACATCCTTTGTACTCAAACGCGCATCAATATTTAAAGTCATGATATGTTTTGCAACATCGAAAACTTTAAAAATATTTGTACTGTAAAATTGATTAAGTGCCGCTACTTTAACGAGCACCTCATGTAATGCAGTATTATGAGGATATGTTTCTCCAAATAATTGATTAAGTGCTTTTTCTTGTAATCGATACTGTTCAACGTGATCCCATCGATCTAAATAATTGACGATCTCGGTTTCACTTGGCTTAGCAATTGTATCAACGACCTTAACAAACTTCTTTGAACGTGATCTTGTTGTTCTTTCTTCATCATATACTCGTGTTAATATCGCCGCTACTTCAGAAGGTTTATACGTAAACCGGACTGTTTGTGTCTCTAAGTTGCACTCATCAACCAAAAAACCAGCATTTAGCCACCCCATTGCATAACTGTGTGTCTTTTCATTAAGCCATTTATACCTTCGCGTGCTCGCAGGCAATTCAAATCCAAGCACTTCTTCAATCATATCAAATGTCATATGCAAAACATCATTTCCAGACTTGTGATTGTTTATCAAAAATCGAGTAAATCCCTTATACTTGTCACCTATCGCCAACGTAGCTTCTTCCTTCCTAGCGCAGTCGTTTCCAACTTTCGAATACAACCATTTCAAATTGTAAAAATATACAGATTGGCTTCTATTCTTCTTCTGCAATCGCTTCAAAAGGTTCCTCTTCAAAAGCCTGCAGCGCCTTCAATGAAATGAGGTTTGTCTTAAAAATCAACAGCGCATAGATAATAACCGCTGCCAAGATACTGAGCAACAATGAGACGCGCATACCGGCATGCTGTGAAATAATCGCATAAAGCCCTTTTGCAGAGATAATCATCACCAGATTGGCCGCAATAACACCTGCGCCCTTTTTCAAAATAACCGCCGGGCATTTAAGCCCCTTAAACAGTACCGATAAGTTGAGCAGTGCTGCAATCGCATATGCTGTAAGCGTTGAAATTGCTGCCCCCTTAATATTGACATCAACCATCCCCAGAAGGATATAAGCTAAAATAATTTTGACGACAGCCCCTACGAAAAGATTTCGCACTGGCTTTTTATACTGATCGAGCCCCTGTAAAATTCCCGTACTGGCTTGATAAATTGACAAGAATACGACGCCGAGGCCTAAAATTGCGAGTACCGGGGTCGCTTCAACAATGGTTTCTGCTTTCGCCGGGTATAAAAACAATAAAATCTGCTCTGCAAACCCAAAAATACCGAGCCCCATAGGAAGGCCAAGTGCAATGGACAGAAGCACACCATAATACACTTTTTCGGCAAGTTTTGGATGCTTAACCGTATAAGCACGGGTAATCATCGG
The DNA here is from genome assembly GCA_030446305.1 of Clostridiales bacterium. GTDB lineage: Bacteria > Bacillota > Clostridia > Peptostreptococcales > Acidaminobacteraceae > Fusibacter. The sequence continues at coordinate 1,906 of JASUSA010000041.1, forward strand.
CAAAAGACTTACCTGAAGCGCAGTGAATATAACCTGAGCCAGATTGATAATCGGGACCGAATAAAACTGAATATAGGTAAACATAACGCCTGACTGGTTCCCAAAACCGATGGAGCGAAGCCGTGCGACGATCATCGTTGAATCAATAATAGACAGGAGCGGCATAATCGAAGCCCCAATAGCAATTGGAATTACCATCTGAATAACTTTTACAATTAGCGGCTTATAGTCGCTTAGTTTAACGGTGACGTGCTTATAGCTCTTTTTGTAGCGATTAGTGGAGTATATCCAGCTCACAACGGCACCAAATGCAGCACCTGACGTTCCAGCTGCCGCTGTATACGCATCGACGCCTGTAAAGATCACCATTGCCGCAACGGCCAACAAACCACAAATAACGCGGCCTAGCTGCTCTAAGAGCTGCGAGATGCCAAACCACTCCAAATGTTGCGTCCCTTGGAAAAACCCCCGATATGCTGCATTGAGCGCAACAAAAAAGGACGCAATTCCTAAAACGTAAAATGAATAAACACTTTCCGGATAACCATTGACGCCAGAAATAATCTTCGCGCCCAAAATTAGAAAAATAAGCGTAAAGACACCAAAGAGCATCATTAAGCGCTTGCTGACCTCAAAAATCGTTAGTTGTTCGTCCAGCGATTCTTTCGCGCCAGCTTCAGCCGTGAGTTTTGCAATAACGGCAGGCAGTGCAGATGTTGAAATCACAATAAGCGCCGTATACCATGGATAGGCAATGGCGTAATAGGTTACAGCATCATTCGTCATAAAGTTGCCGAGTGGCACGCGATACAACGCACCGATAATTTTAATCAAGATCCCGACGATACCTAAAAATCCCAATTGCTTTGCAAATTTGTTTTTCATAAGGTTGAATGGTGTCCTTCCATATTTTCTAAATCTTGTTTGACAATCAGCTTAAGTAGGAATGTTAGCACAACATAAGTCACCGCAGCCAATAAGATTGCCGCAATCAAACCCAATCGGAAGCCAATCATTGGCGTTATCAGCCTAAAACTTTCCTTGGCCACTGCTAACATTACCACATTGGCGATCATAATTTTAATCATTTGCAGCATAAAGCCCTGGGGCATTGCGACTGTCTTCGTCAACGCAATAACATTCAGCAAGGCTGCCAGTGCATATGCTACGAGTGTCGAAATGGCAGCACCATTGACATTAATCGTTGGAATACCCAAGAGCACATAACCGAGCACGACTTTTACACAGGCACCAATCACGAGGTTAATCACCGGTACTTTGTACTTGCCAACACCTTGCAGCATACCTGTTGTCGCCTGATAAACCGATAAAAAGACGACGCCAAGTCCCAACCACATCAAGACAACGCCAGCGTCTCCCATCAGTTCAGCTTTTGATGGGTAAAGCAGCAACAAGATGGGCTCAGATAACCCCGCCATGCCCAGCGACATAGGCAAGCCAATAAATACGGACAGCCTAATCCCCAAATAGATTTGACGATCCAGTCTAGAATCCTTTAACGTATGGCTTCTTGAAATCATTGGCAGCAAACTGACTTGAAGCGCAATGATGACCGCTTCTGCAATCCCAATAATCGGCGCGCCATAAAATGACAAATACGAATACATAACACCAGCATCATTGCCAAAACCCGTCGCGCGGAGTCTTGCGATCACCATTGTCGAATCGATAATCGTCAGGAGGGGAAAAATCGAAGCCCCAAGCGCGATGGGAACTGCCATCTTCACAATACGTTTCACAAGCGCCCGATGGTCTCTTAATGACGCTTTATGCGGTTTATATTCTCGTTTGTAGACCCAGAGGGCAAACAACCAGCTTACAACAGCACCATAGGCGGCACCAGATGTTCCCGCTGCGGCTACCATGCCATCCCCCAAACCTATTTTTACAAATCCCCAGACCATCAAAAGCCCAAGGCATACCCTGCCAAGCTGCTCAACAAGCTGTGAGTAGCCAAAGTGGTTCATATGCTGTGTTCCTTGGAAAAGGCCTCGATATGCTGAGTTCAATGCAACGAAGAACGATGCAATCCCCAGCACGACAAACGAAGAAAAACTTTGCGGATACCCCAGAAACGACGTGATCCCCTTCGCGCCAACACTTAGGCATAAAAGTGTAAAAGCACCGAACAGCATCATAAGCTTTTTAGCAATGACAAAGGTATCGTACTGCAGTGTTTCATCTCCAAGCGCACTTGCTTCGGCCGTGAGTTTCGACACAACTGCCGGCAATGCCGTCGTCGATATGACGATGAGCGTTAAATACCACGGATAGGCAATGGCATAGTAACTGACTGCGTCTTCGCTCATAATATAGGCGAGCGGCACCCTGTAGAAAGAGCCTATAATCTTAATGAGGATGCCGATGACACCCAACAATCCCAATTCTTTTGCAAATTTGTTTTTCATGATGGCCTCAATTGTCCTGTATTAAATCCTGTGATGAATATCATTTTAGTTTGATGTTTGCCGTTACGTCACATGCCGCGATCAATTCAAGCTCGCCTTGACACGTACCCATACGATGACTGTGACTGTTCAACTATTCAATGTAATCATATGAAGCAGCACAATGCGACCTGTACAGATACATTCTGTTTCTTTTGACGCTTACTTTACTATTATAATCTATCTTGGCGATAATTCAATTTACGTTTTCATCACGATTTTTTCTCGTCGATTTGAAAGGACGATTATCTTGTGATGAATTTTAATAAAATAATAGACACAGCGATACATGAGGATAAGGCGCTTACAGGATCGTCGCGGCAAATGCCGCCTATAGGAATGCCGCCTTAGACGGACTAAAAACATTTTCTTCTTAAGGCTAAATCCATTTTCAAAAAAGAACATGCTGATAAAGTTGTTGTACACGATGGCAGTGTGAAAGCATTTGATAAAATCTGCAAACCATGCAATCCAAGGCGTTTGAGATTGCCAGAATGGCAATTCAGGCGATCGGCATTTGTTAATGAAAAAAACTGCATCTCAAATTACAATGAGATGCAGTGCTCTGAATTTTTAGCGTATTTTAAAGAATATTAAATGACGTCGACATCACCTGCGCAAAGCCATCAATCAATGCCACGAATTCTGTGGGTTTTTCATACATGGAAGCATGACCGCATCCCTGAATAACCGCAAATTTCGCGTCCTTAAGCACTGACTGCAGCTGTCTTTGACACCTGAGCGGCGTTATCTGATCCTGATCTGCTCCAATGAGGAGCACAGGACAGGTAATCGCAGCGAGTTCATCAAGTGCATTATGCTGTGCCGCACTGTCAACGAGTCTTGTAAAACCATCATACCATGCCGATGTCAAGGTTTCTGTAAACATTTTTTCTCTTGCCGTGAGCCAGTCGAGGTTTTCTTCATAGAAAGTCGCCGAATAAATCGGAGGGATTGTCGCTTTAAAGAAAACACTGCCGTCCCGCGTCGATGCGGCGTAATTCCAGCTGTCGCCGATCGTTTTGAGCTGAGGGTCTGTATAAGCCGTCGTATTGGCGAGAATTAGACCTTCCAAAACATTGCCGTGCCGAGCCGCTACTTTCATCGCAACCTCACCGCCATAGGAGATGCCGACGAGCAATACTTTTTGAAGCGACAATGCTTCAATCGCATGTGCCACCAGCGATACCTGAAGATCCTGCGTATAGGAAACACCTTCGAGATACTCTGATTTTCCCTGATCAAAGAAGTCGATTAAGACCAGCGTATAACGCTTTGAAAAATAGTCGACAAACGCCTGCCAACTCGCCGTACTCATCATAATGCCGTTGAGAAACATCAGCGTCTGCTCGCCGTCACCATGCTTTTCAAAATAAACTTTTTTTCCCTCAAATGTTAAATATGGCATGCTGTACTCCAATCATTTCTTAATGATGCGCACCAGCTCGTCCAGTTGATCGACCATTGGATTGTGACCGCTTTTCTCCAGATTATGATAAGTGGCTTTAGGCGCTAATGCTTTGTAAATTCCCTCTCCCATATAAGCGGGGACGACGAGGTCATCTTTGCCTTGAATAATATCAGCCTCACACTGAATGCGGTTAACATCACCGGTTCCCTTGCCGTAAACATTGGTCTCATCAGAGATGTTGAAATACATCAAAGCGTAATCAACGTCAACGAGGTTGCGCTGTAATAACATTTCTGCTACATATTGTTCATATAATTCCGGCTTTGGAATGTTGCCCACATTGTAAATGGCACCGTTCCAAAGTGCTTTGTAAAAATCACCGTCTTTGGCTGCAAGGGCATCAAGTACAGGTTTTACTTGAATAGGATCGGCTGCTACTTCTTCCTTTGTCATTAAAAACTGATCCGGAATCGGCGCACCCGACGCATCCTTCTTATTAATAGGATAGCCCATGAGCCCAACACTTTCAACCAATATAAGGCGATTCACCAAATCTGGATTGTCTGCGGCAAATTGCATGCATATGCCACCCCCCGTTGACCATCCCAAGAGCTCAAAATCCTTCAATCGCAGCTTTTCTACAAAATGTTCCAAGTCTTCGCTTAGCGTTTTCAGTGAATCAAATCGCTCGTGATAGGACGAGTGGCCAAACCCCCTCAGATCAGGTGCGTAAATTTTAAAATCGTCTTTCAGCCTTAGCATCAATTGATCGAAATGCAGTGATGATGACATATTTCCATGAACCAAAATAATGGTTCTGTCGCCTTCGCCGCCTTCTCGATATGCCAAGATTTCATTGCCTATTTGCATTTTTTTAAATTCAAAATCGATCATGCCGCCACCTTCTCTTATGGGTCACCGCCCGTACGCCGAGCGGTGACATCCAATGCCTATTTTAAATCATCAACGCCATTGAAGCCAGATACAGCTGTCCATTTTGATGGGCTGTTTACATCAACACGTGAAAGAACCATTTGTTGTGTACCCGTTCTCATCCCATTTGAAAAGTCTATTGATCCGCCAAATGGGTTGTTGATTGGTGCTTCTTCAAGCGCATTCATATAGTTTTCCCAAGTCAGAACTTCACCTGCTTGTGCAACGCGGCGAACACCTTCTGAGAAGAAATTCCCAGCGATCCAGCCTGTAGCAGAGTAAGCATTGAGTTCATCTTCATAGCCAAGTTCTGTCATATATTTTGTAAATTCATCCCAAACTGCCGGATTGCCTTCGAGGTCAACCCACCCTAAACCGTAAAGATTGTCCATTGTGTTTGGTGCTTCGTTGTAGTTGCTATCAACAAAAACACTTGATACATTGGAATAAGTTGTAACGATTGGTACATTGGTAAGCCCTTGCTGTTCCATTGTCTTAATAACTGGTGCAAGTTCTGCTGAGAGTGAAGGAATAATCAAAACATCTGGATTCGCTTCTTTTACTTTAAGGACTTGTGCCGTTGCATCTGTCAGGCCAGGTGATACGGATTCTTCTGCAACAACTTGGATGTCCGGATATTCTGCAAGCTGTTCTTTGATCCCTTCATAAGTATTTAAGCCAGCTTCGTTGTTTGTATAGATAATGCCAACTGTTTTTGCGTCAAAGTAACTAACGGCATAAGCTGCTATGATCTTACCTTCATACGGATAAATAGGCTGTACCGGATAGATATTGCGATCAGGATCATCTGTTGAATAGAGGTCAGCAACGCCGCCTGCAAAGTAAACCGCTGGGATACCGGCATCTTCAAGATCCGGAAGTGTCGCTGCGATACAAGGTGATCCAAAGTGACCGACAATCGCAAAGACTTCATCTTCATAAACAAGTTTTTCAAGGTATTGTGACGTTAAAGCAGGGTCAAATTCATCATCATAATGAAGGAATTCAATTTGTCTACCATCTATGCCGCCACCTTCATTGACGTATGCGAGATAGGATTCAATACCATGAATGAATGGTAAGCCGATTGGTGCAAACGCACCACTTGTTGCCGCACTGTTCCCTATGAGAATTTTGTCGTCTGTAACGCCTTGTGCAGGTTCTTCAGCAGGTGTTTCCGCTGTTGTTTCTGCAGCGCTTGAAGTTGATGACGGTTCACTTGATGCAGCAGGTGTTTCTTTAGAACCACAGCCTGTGAATGCCATTGCAGCAAGCATGATAACGAGTACCATCACTAATGATCTTTTTAAATTCATGTTCATTCTCCTCCCAAGTTTTAATTATCTATTTCCTCCAAGATAAGCCTCAATTACTTTCTCATCCTGTAGTAAATCATTGCCGGCGCCCTCTAAAATGATCTTGCCCGTTTCCATAACATAGGCATAATCTGCAATTTTAAGGGTTTGTAGTGCATTTTGTTCAACGATTAAGATCGTTACGCCTTCATCGTTTAACCTTTTGACAATTTGGAAGATATCTTTAACAATCAGCGGTGCTAGCCCGAGAGACGGTTCATCCAAAAGCAGCACCTTTGGATTTGCCATCAACGCACGGCCAATGGCCAGCATCTGCTGTTCACCACCGGACAAGGTACCTGCAATTTGCTTTCTGCGTTCTTCCAGTCTTGGAAAATAGCCAAAAACACTTTTCATACGCGTGTCGACCACATCACGGCTCTTTTCAGTAAAAGCGCCTACCTTTAAATTTTCCTCGACTGTCAGCGATGTGAAAATTTGTCTTCCCTCTGGCGATTGCACAATGCCGAGTCCCGCAATTTTTTCAGGTGCCATGCTGTGAATAGGCACTTCATCGAGTTCAATCGTACCTGTTTCCAGCGGCATCAATCCTGAAATCGCCTTTAGCGTCGTCGTCTTCCCGGCTCCGTTTGATCCCAGCAGTGCAACAATTTTGCCACTTGGAACGTCGATGTCAATGCCCTTAACTGCTTTAATGTTGCCATAAGCTGCGTGAATGTTTTTAATTTTCAGCATCGTCATCATCCTTTCCCAAGTACGCTTCTTGAACTTCTTTATTCTGTTTGATTTCATCTGGTGTTCCCTCAGCAAGTTTCTTGCCGAAGTTAATCGCACAAATGCGTTCACATGTACCCATGACGAGTCCCATATCATGCTCCACCATTAAGATGGCACAGTGATAATAGTCTCTGATCTTTTTAATCATTTCAGCCAGCGCTTCGGTTTCTGTTTCATTCAGCCCCGCTGCCGGCTCATCGATAATAATGAGTTTTGGTCTGGACATCAGCGTTCTGGCGAGTTCAACATTTTTCAGCACACCATACGGCTGAGAACCCGCAATTTCATTCGCCTTATCGGCAAGTCCCAATTGGTTCAAAATATCCATCGCGCGGCCGCGGTGTTCTTTTTCTTCACGTCGTGCCCTCGGCGTTAAAAAAGCTTGCTGGAGTGTAGACGTTTTAAATTGTGAGTGCGCACCGATCAAAAGATTATCAATAATACTGAGATCATTGATTAGTTCAACATTCTGGAATGTTCTCGCCAATCCGTAATTGATAATCTGATGAACGCTGTGATCGAGTAGGTTAATCAATTCACCTGTATTGGTTTTAAAGGTCACTTTGCCTGAATTTGGCGTATAAAATTTCGTAATACAGTTAAAGACAGTTGTTTTCCCGGCACCATTTGGTCCGATTAGGCCATAAATCATCTTATCGCCAATTTCAAAACTGAGATCGTCAACAGCTTTCAAACCGCCAAAACTAATGGAGAGGTTTTCCACCTTGAGTACCGAATTCATCATGCCTTCACCTCCTCAGCTTCTGTCCGTTTGCGCTTAAAAAATTTGTTGTAAAGATCATTTGGTATATTGATAAGCCCCCTTGGATAGAACATGACGAAAACAACGATTGAGACGCCGGTAAGGACAAAAGCCAAGCCGTCAAAGTCGCCAAATACAGGCAACATTTGCAGAACAGTCGGTAAAACCTTAAGGAATGCGACGCCAACCACAGCACCGCCAATTGTGCCAAGTCCGCCAATAACAGCCGCTGCCAGAAGATCAAGCGAAAGCGTAATCCCCCATAGTTTTGGTTCTGCAAACCTAAAGAAATGAATGTATAAACTGCCTGCAATCCCTGCGTACATTGTACTGATGGAAAACGCCAGTAATTTGTATTTAAAAAGACTGACACCCATTGCCTGTGCCGCATGTTCACTTTTCTTCATTGCGACAAGCGCACGGCCTGTTGCAGATTTCATGAAATTGTACGTCAGGATCATTAAAATAACCAAAATGATAATAATAAGTATATAAACACTCAATTTATCAAATTTATAGCCAAAGATGATTGGATAAGTTGTCTTCGTACCTGACCACCCACCGGTAAATCCTGAAAACTCTGCAAAGATCTCTTCAATAACGACTGCAAATCCCAAAGTTGCAATTGCTAAGTAATGGCCTTCAAGCCTCAATGCAATAAGGCCTAATATAAAACCAACGAGAAACGGGATGATCGCCGCAAGTGCCAGTGACAGGAAAAAAGGCAGTTCCATTTGCGACACGAAATAGGCAGATATATACGCACCAAGCCCCATAAATGCACCGTGGCCCAAGGAAATTTGCCCTGAAAACCCGAGTAGCACGTTGAATCCAAGTGTAGCTATAGCTGTGATTCCAATGGATGCAAGCAGTGTTATCGTTGAACCTTTAGCCTGTGTCAGAATAGGCAGCAAAATGGCAATGATGCCAAAGATGATATATTGTATCTGTTTTTTGTTGAGAATGGACATCGTTGCACCTACACTTTCTTAATATGTTTTTTGCCAAAGATACCAGTCGGCTTAAAGATGAGCACAATGAGGATAAAAACATATAAAATCGCCGTCGCCCATTTTGACGAGATATAAAACCCAATGAGATTGTTGAGTATCCCTATGATAAAAGCCCCGACTACCGGTCCGTAGAAAGTTGCAAAACCTCCGAGGACAGCTGATATAAATGACTTAAGGTGGATGTCTGCCATCATCGTCACACTGACGGTTGTAAGCGGCGCCACCATTGTCGCTGCCAGCGCCCCAAGCGCTGTACCAAGTGTCCACACGGCAATGGAAACATATTTTGTCGGCACACCCATCAATTTCGCCGTTTGAATATTCTCAGCTGTTACACGAATAGCGAGACCCCATTTTGACTTTTGGAGAACGTAAAACAGTGCCGCCATAATCCCCAGCGTGATGACAATAATCAAAATGGTATTTGGCAATATGGATACACCGCCAATACTGATTGGGTCGCCTTGCAGCAGTTTCGGAAAATACAACGGGTTGTTGCCGAAGAACATCGGCGCAAGTCCCTGTGCGATCATAACGAATCCCATCGTCATAATCATTTTGCCAAGAGGATCAATCTTAACGGCATGTCGCATAACGCCCCATTCAATAAGAAAACCTACGATACCCGCTATGATTAGCGTGAGCAGCACTGCAATAACAAGTGGCACGTTGTTTGCGTATAGCCAAGCGGCTACAAATGCATTGAACATGCCAAGCTCGCCTTGGGCGAAGTTGATGACGCCAGTTGTCTTATAAATGAGTACAAGCCCCAAAGCCGCCAAGCCATACATGCTGGCCGATTGCAGTCCTCCTACTATATTTTGTAAAAACAAATCCATGAAGACCCTCCTTTATCTTTCCCCTGTCGGATATACACTTAATTAACGTTGCAAGTTTAATGCCAAGTGCATTTTTTCGCGTACATATCACAATCCTTGAAAATATGCCATTTTACCTAATGATATTTTCGCCTTATGAACACAAAAAAAGCAGATGTCCAGATTATGCACAGTTTTTTGTACATAATCTGGACATCCACATCCCTCACAAAGTTTTATATCGAAATACTGTCTTTTAAGTGCAACAGCATTTGATCTTGGTGTAAATCCGGCATTGACAGCCAAAGTTTTTCTGCTTCAACCGCTTGAATCATCAACATGTCCAATCCATTTTGATGCGGTATGTTTTCCTCATTTGCATAGGCGAGCAACGTTGTCACCGCCGGCACATAGATAAGGTCAAACACACTCGACTGACGTCCTACGACCGCCTTCGGCACTGGACTGGCATATTCATAGGTCTCCATTCCCACGGGTGTACAATTTACTAACAAACAGCCGCTGATGTCCATCGCCGCTAGCATTTCATAGTCCAATTGATGAATATTTTCTTCGAGAATGTTTGTTTCCGGTGTTCTTGAAACCTGATAAATCGGTTCAATTTCCAACGCTTTCAGGCATTGCATCACCGCTTTTGAGGAGCCACCCGTTCCCAGCAGGATCGCCCCAGTCGCCTCTGCATACGGCAGCGCCTTTAATGAAGCTAGGGCACCAAAGTAATCCGTATTATACCCGATTAATCGGCCGTCACGCTTCACGACGGTGTTAACAGCGCCAATTTTTGCCGCCGCCGGATCAATTTCATCCAGAAACGGCATAATGTGCGATTTGTAGGGAATGGTCACATTAATCCCATCGTACACTTGCATAATATCACGAAATGCTTTTTGATCCAACACTTCTGGTTCACGTTCAATCAAAGAGTAAGTAGCGTCCAGCTTCAGGTACTCAAAGATCACGCCGTGAATCACTGGTGAAAAGCTGTAAGAAAGTTTTTGCCCCAAAAGTCCAAATTTTTTCATTTACCCTCCCCTGAACAGTAATTGCCCAATATTTTAAATGTACGCGCATTGTATTTTAATTCATCGACAGCGCGTTTAACGCTTTCATCATTGAGATTGCCTTCAAAATCAATATAAAAACTGTATTCCCAAGGTCGTCCGCGGAGCGGCCTCGATTCGATTTTTAACAAATTCAAATGTGCACTTTCAAAACAGCTGAGCATCTTGTAAAGCGAACCCGGCGTATGGTCGACAACCGATACGATTGAAATCTTGTCTGACGCTTCCGTTTGCCCATCTTCAAGGCTAATAATAATAAAGCGCGTAAAGTTATTGTTTTGATCATTAATGTTTTCTTCTATTATATGAAGCTTATGGATCTCCGCTGCCAATCGGCTCGCCACCGCTGCTTCATCTTCCCTGCCGGATTCAGAAACCCGTTTGGCACTAAGTGCCGTATTCTTATAGGGAATAAAATTGAGGTGTGGGTGCGCTTTAAAAAAGTTCTTACTCTGTTCAAACCCTTGAATATGTGAATAAACCGTTTGAATATTGGCGACGTCTGTCATAACCGGCGCTACGAGATGATGGGTAATGCGCAGCGTCACTTCACCGACGATGTTGACTGTATGCAGATTGAGCAAATCAAACACCGTGGTAATGCTCCCAGTGGATGAATTTTCTATCGGCAAAATGCCGTAACGCACCTTCCCAGAAATAACAGCTTCAAATACTTCGTCGAATGTATCAAAGCAATTGTAATCCGCTTCAATACTGCCGCCGTGATATTTAATGAGCGCTTCATAACTGTATGAGCCCTCTGTGCCCTGTAGGGCATAGGTTTTATCGTAGATTTGCATGCTGCCTCCTATCGCCTTTTGCTTTCTAACCATAAATCATATGTGATAATGGCCGTCATCGCCCGCACGACCGTTGCTGCTCTCAGCGCTACGCACGGATCGTGACGTCCTTTAATTTCAAGTGTTTCCGTTTGCATGGTGGACCGATTAAGCGTTTCTTGGGGTTTTGCTATAGACGGCGTCGGCTTAAAGGCACATTTGAACCAGACCGGCATTCCATTTGTAATGCCACCGTTAATGCCTGCGTTGTTATTCGTACGCGTTTTCACCACATCCCCGTCTGCATAAAACAGGTCATTTGCCTCAGAACCCCTCATGTTTACAAAGTCAAACCCTTTGCCAAAACTAACGCCTTTTACAGCTGGGATCGCAAAGAGCCCATGTGCCAATCTGCTCTCAAAAGCATCATAGAATGGCTCGCCCAAACCAACCGGAACATTTAAGATAACGCCTTCGACAATACCGCCAATGGAATCAAGCGCCATTCGCGCATCATCCACGGCTTTTAGAAAATCAGCTTCGACGCTTTCTTGAATTGCATAACCATCTCCGTCAAGCTGATTCAAAACGGCTTCCGTCAGTTCAAGGGTTTCAAAGCTTTCCGCACGCAGCGAACCAACACCTTGCACCTGCGTTGCAATTTTAATCCCCTGTACTTCGATAAGCTGTTCTGCAATGGCTCCTGCAAAGACGAGCGCTGCGGTTACACGTGCGGAGAAATGTCCACCGCCTCGAAAATCATTGGCGCCACGATACTTTTCACCGCCGGTAAAATCTGCATGTCCCGGTCTAAAGTGCGTTTTCAGCGACTGGTAATCCTTCGAGCGCGTATCTGAGTTGCGAAAGACGGCGCACAGCGGCGTCCCCGTTGTCTGATCCATAAAATAGCCGCTGAGTATATCGAACGAATCCGCTTCCTGCCTAGGTGTACTGTACTGATCTTTGCCGGGGCGTCTCTGATTCAGTCTTTTTCTGATTTGATCCAGATCGAGCACGGTGCCGGCAGGTATCCCTTCTATAACGCATCCAATGCCCGAACCATGCGATTCACCAAAGAGACTCACTGTAAAACACTGTCCGATACGACTACTCATAAACACCGCCCCCTACTTTTTTGAAATCTTCCCAAAACATCGGATATGATTTATTCACTGCATTTGCACCGTCTATGATGACTTCACCCGTTGACCGCGTACTTGCAATTGCAAGTGCCATGGCAATGCGATGATCGTTCCAGCTCTCTACCGCTGCACCTGTAAAGCCTTCTATGCCTTGAATAATAAGACCATCCGGTGTTTCTTCTATCTTGCCACCCATTTTATTGAGTTCTGTGGAAATCGCTTTGAGACGATCGGATTCTTTAATCCGAAGGCGTTCAGCGTTAATAATACGCGATTCACCCGTGCACATGCTGCAGAGCACTGCCACCACAGGTACGAGATCCGGGCATTGAGAAGCGTCAATCACGACGCCGTTAAGTTTATCCGCAGCCACTTTTAAACGCTGGTTTTCGAAGGTTACTTTTCCGCCCATCGCTTCAATAATATCGATGATCGCGCGATCACCTTGCATCGATTCCCATTTCATGCCGTCAAGTTCAACTTCATTGCCGATTGCCGCGGCGACGAGCCAAAAGGCCGCTTGCGAATAATCGCCATCTACGGTAAATTCACAGCCTTTATAAGATTGTCCACCCGGTATGACAAATGCCTGATAATCTTTGTTTTCGATCATGATGCCAAAAGCGCGCAACGCTTCCAGCGTTAAATCAATGTAGCCTTTTGATTCGAGCTGTGTCGTAATCTCTATAACTGAATCGCCATCCAAAAGCGGCAACATAAACATCAACCCCGTGATAAACTGTGAGCTGACATTGCCTTCAACTGCATAACGCCCAGCTGTTAATGCACCCTTAATCGTCGTCGGCAAAATGCCGTTTGTGGTTTCATAAGTGATGCCGCGTTCATCAAACAATCTGTAAAAGGTCGTATAAGGTCTTTCCGCCAGTCGCCCGCGTCCTATAAATGTAACCGCTTCAGAAGAAAGGTGAAAAAAAGGCATTAAAAAACGAATCGTGGACCCTGATTCATGACAGTCAATCGTTATGGGGGATTGAACTGGCTTTTGACTGAGTGCCGCCATCTTGTGATTGACGAGCGCAAGCGTATAGCGATCATTTTTCTGGGTTTCCGATTCGATTGTCATTCCAAACTGAGACATTGCCTGAAGACTTGCCTTAATATCATCTGAGTAAATTAAATTCTTTATGGTGGACTGCTGCGCTGACAGCCCGGCGCAAATCACCGCGCGATGGCTGATACTCTTCGACGGCGGCACAGTTACAACGCCCGATATGGCTTTGGGTTGAATGGTCACTTTTGCTGATTTCATCATCATCTATTCCTTATGGTTTAATTTTTATGTCGTTTGACACACTTATTTTTTCACATGATGCGCATCAACACTTGGCGCGCATCAACACTTAATACGATTTACATCAAGACGTTATTGTTATTCAAATACAGACCGCTACGCTAACACGGCTAAAAGTGCTTCATAAGTATATGCTGCAATTTTCACCCTGCCGATGGCTTCAAGTTCAATGAGCTTAAAGACAGCGCCTTCCGCCTTTTTATCATGGATCACTTCTTTCAAAACGTCAGGCATTTGTTCGAGATCATCAATGGCAATGGGCAAATCAAATTTCTCAATGGTATCAATAATTTGCCGGTACTGCGATGAGCTGATGATACCATTTGCAAGGGCAAGCTTAGCCTTAATCGCCATGCCAATGGCTACGCCATGACCATGTGTGTACGTCTTGTAATGATAAAATGATTCCACTGCATGTCCTACTGTATGGCCAAAATTTAAAATTTGTCTGAGTCCTCGGTCTTCTTCATCCGCTGCGACAACTTCTGCTTTGATGGCACAGCACCTTGCTATAATAGAAGCAATCTGTTCGCGAACTGCCTTAACAGGCAAATCTGCCAACAATGCAAAGAGCGCTTCATCCCGAATGAGACCGTATTTTATAATTTCCGCCATGCCGCAGGCAAATTCTGCATCCGGCAGCGTTTCCAGAAAAGCCGTATCCATATAAACGGCATCCGGCTGATAAAATGTTCCTAAAATGTTTTTGCCGACACCATGATTAACGGCAACTTTGCCGCCGACACTGCTGTCTACCATTGCCAGCAATGTAGTCGGTATTTGTATAAAGCCAATCCCCCGCATATAGGTAGCGGCAACAAATCCCGCTAAATCACCTACTACGCCGCCGCCAAAAGCCACAACAGCATCAGATCGCGTTAGATGATGTTCAATCAGATAACTTTGGATATCACTGTAGCACGCCATACACTTTGACGCTTCACCCGCTTTGATGACAAAGACATCAAAACCTTCAAGCAGCTCGCGATAACATGCATGCACATTTTCATCTGTTATCATAACAATTTTTCGATTGACTGCCAATGCTTTGAAAAATTCGCGATCAATCCAATTGGAATCTATGGTTATCTGGTATTGCTTTGACGGTGCTTCAACCGTTAGGGTTTGTCGTGCGCCATTTGTCATTATTAAACTCCTTAATGCCCTTCAAAAAGTGCTACGAGCGATTCGGTATTGTGAGATTGGATCGCTTCTTTCACGGCATTAATTTGACCGTTAAAATCATCCAAGTACTTCAATACATTCTCCTGATTGCTCATAATCAACTCCTGCCAAAGCAGTGTATTCATTTTCCCGACGCGCGTCACATCTCTAAAACTTCCGCCTTCCAGCGATTTTGTCACTGTTGAAGGTTTCCGAACCAGTAGTGCATTGGCAATGATATGCGGCAGGTGACTCGTGTAGGCAACGAGTTCATCGTGTACCTGAGCCGTCATCTGTGTTACTTCGCCGAATTGCATCGCCATTAACAATGACGTCAGCGTTTCAACCGCTTCTTCAGTATTGCCTTCATGCGGTGTCAGAATAAAAGGCGCGCCCTTAAGCAAGGAACTGCCGGCATTTTCATAACCTTTTTTCTCGCTTCCCGCCATAGGATGTCCGCCGATAAACTCTAAATTTTTATCATTCTTTACCATTTTATTAAAGAAAGCTGTCATTTCCATTTTAAGTCCGGCGCAATCCGTGATAATCGCGCCATCTTTAAAGGCTCTGTAGTGCTCTCGAATAAAAGCGATGGTTTCTTTTGGATATAAACAGATAAAGACAATATCGCCTTGTGCCAAAACGTGTTCAGCATCGTCGCTCACTTCGTCGAGAATACCCTCGTCCCGTGCAAAATTCAATGTATGCGCGTCAATATCAAACCCAATAACGCGATGCGGCGTGTTTGCTTTAACGGCTTTGGCGATTGATCCGCCAATTAGCCCGAGTCCGATTACAGAAATTGATACCCCAATGTGTTGCCTCCTTTTTCAGTCGTCGCATTGCCTCAATGCGTTCGTCTCTGCTCAGTCGTTTAATCGTCATGAACTGAGCCCTTGTGATGGTTTACTTATTTATGATCATTATGATAATGATGGCGGGATGATAGGATAATAACGGCATCATATCCCATTATTAACAGAAGCCTTAGCCAACCGTTTTGCCCATTATTTTGGCAAGCTGTGTTACTTTTTCCATAACAGCATTAAACTGAACAGGTGTTAAGGATTGTTTACCGTCAGAAAGCGCTGTTTCAGGATTATTGTGCACCTCGATCATCAAACCATCTGCACCTGCTGCAACAGCTGCCAGCGCCATGGATTCAACATAGCGTGAATCGCCGGTAGCGTGAGATGGATCAATGATAATCGGCAAATGTGAGTAACGTTTAATAACGGGAATCGCACTTAGGTCTAACGTGTTGCGCGTGTACTTTTCAAAGGTTCGAATGCCGCGTTCGCAGAGAATAACCTGATCATTTCCCTCTGATAAAATGTACTCTGCCGCCATGAGGAATTCTTCAATGGTAGCCGACATGCCGCGTTTGAGTAATACTGGCTTTCTGAGCTGCCCTGCCGCTTTTAAGAGATCAAAGTTTTGCATGTTTCTTGCGCCGATTTGAATAATATCAATATCATCTGCATGATCTTCCAGTGTCTTAACAGCCATCACTTCAGTGACAATCGGCAAGCCCGTCGCTTTCTTGGCGGCCCTGAGCAATGCCAGCCCTTCTGAACGAAGTCCCTGGAAGTCATAAGGTGAAGTTCTCGGTTTGAATGCACCACCTCTTAGGAAGTTAGCGCCTGATAATTCAATTGCCTTTGCGACATCGACAATTTGAGATCTGCTCTCGACAGAACACGGTCCTGCAATAATGCCAAAGTGACCATTGCCAATGCTTCTGCCGTCAACGGTAACGCAAGTGTCTTCCGCTTTAAATGCCCTGTTTGTCATTTTGAAAGGTTCTTTAATCCGCTTAATGATTTCGATCACTTCTTGATCTTCTTTCCAGTTCATGTTCATTGCTACAGCCATTTTATCCTCCTCTTGTCAGACAATTAGCAGGCCATTTAAGTATTAAAAAAGAGACCCACTAATGAGTCTCTACTTTAACCATCTTCTTAAAGTGTGTCGTTAACCTATCGAAAGGCAACTTAATTGCTCATCAGCATTTTTCAACCCTATTCTTTTGCAAAACAAATAGCCAGCGCTAAAATAAAAATAGCTCCAGCTAAAATAAAAGAAATAGTTGTTGTTCGCCAATACGTTAAGTTTACCAGACATAATTGTTACCTATCCTTAATGAATGAATAATTACTTGATTTGTGAATGATTATACCATGCTACAGCCGCGTGTCAACCCTTATTCAAAAATTTACACGGAATTTGTTATTATTCAATTTTTTTAATAGGTGAAATTTTTGAATACTTTCAAGGCCCTGTTAGAGTGCAAATATGTGCTGGAGAGATCTCGCTACGGCATCATCATGGTTTTTGCCAATAACTTTAAGATGCGGCAGCTGTGATTTCAGTTGTTCATCCGCATTGCCCATAATATGCCCCACGCCCACAAAATCAAGCATTTCTAAATCATTTAGCCCATCGCCAAACCCTATGCATGCTTCCGGTTCAATATTCAGCCCCGTTAGCAAGCTGCTGAGTGCCGTTCCCTTATTGGTCCCCTTTGCCATGACTTCAAGCACGACGGGCAGCGAAAACGTCACGTCGACGACATCACTGTAGTTTTGCTTAATTGTCTCATAAACAGGTTTTAATGCGTCGGGATCTTCACTTGTAAAAAATACTTTATTCGTATCAAAATGCATACGATCTTCAAACTGACAAAGTGTATAACGAAAAGCGCCATCTTCGTAATAATCGTCAAAAAGATGACTTTCACGTTCCATCAGCCATAAATCATCCTGGTAGATGTTTTTATAGACGATGTCCGGAACGTCAATGGCTAAAATTGATTTTACCACTTCTTTTGGAATGGCAGACTGGTAAATCATATCCCCTGAAGGTGCACAGACCGTTGCACCATTGGCTGTAATCATATAGGGCATCACGCCCAGCTTTTCTTTAATCATCATGACATCTTTGAAATGTCTGCCTGTTGCAATAATAAACAGGATTCCCTGCTTTTCAAGACCTCTGACCACTTCAATGGTTCGTTCACTCAATGCGTGGTAACGGTTGAGCAGTGTGCCGTCCAGGTCAGAAACGACCGCTTTGTATTGGTTCATCCTTATTTCCTTTCTTGTCGTTCAAAAACTTCTTTTTATTAATCTGCCGCAATCAATAGCCGATATGGGTTTTGCTTTTATTAGCCGACATCCATGTTCGATACACACACGCGTATCCGATCTCTATTCGGCCAAAAGATTGCATTTTCAAATATTACGAATTAAGAAAACTTTATTATAGGCGTTAAACGCCGCATCATTTAAATGATTGATTCTCTATCGTTGTATCCTTATTATGATTAGTATACACAATTTCCATGAACACGAGTGTATCATTTTTGTTAATTTTGTCTTATACCATCATAAAGTGTATTCAATTAGATCATTGTGTCCATTGTATAATTTTCAGAATTTTTCGCGAATTTTATCAAAAACCCTATTGACTTCTATTCAGAGCACTGTTATAATACATCTTAATTAACAAAATGACTCCTCCAATGGAGTGGACACAGCATCAGAATTGGATCACGATGGTGTTGCGTCAGAATAGGATGGGTGGTTCCTTTATCAACCGTTATAATTAGTGATCTCGCAACGGAACTCGTCTAAATTGTGATAGGACGGGTATTTTTATGCCCATTTATGTATATTTATACACTATGATTGTATAAAGTTTCAAGGAGGTATGACCATGGAAAATCAAGCGACAACAACGACAACAACAGCACCTGTAAACAGTATGCTCACACTTAGTGAGTACAGCAACCTTATCAAACCTACTGCGAATTATTTTGGAGCAGGTTTAAATAGCTTAACTTCCTATCTTGATGATTAAGCGCTAAATCCCATCCAATTTAGCGCTTATTCTACCCTTTTAAAGATCATGAAGAATGGTCTTCTCTTTTTAAATCAATGTCTCTACATAGATGAAAGGCTGCCAAAACTGGCAGCCTTCTATGATTCTCACTATTTACTGTGAACACCGGGCACTTCTGTCATATGCGTATAGCGGGAACAGCGGCCTGCGTTTTTTCCCGTTCAGCGCAGGTTAATCGTGCACTTATTGGATCCATGCGCTGTTGAACGGGCAGTTTAACCAATAAACTGAACGATATCCGTCTGCACATCTGTAATACCATTGATACCAAAGCTTTCGACGAGTACCTTCGCGACATTTGGCGACAGGAATGCAGGCAGTGTTGGCCCAAGTTTAATATTTTTGACACCTAGATAGAGCAGTGCCAGCAGCACGATTACTGCTTTTTGCTCGTACCATGCAATATTATATGAAATTGGCAGCTCGTTGATGTCGTTGAGTTCAAAGACTTCTTTCAGCTTGAGCGCAATCACTGCCAACGAGTATGAATCGTTACACTGACCTGCGTCAAGTACGCGCGGAATGCCGCCGATATCACCTAAATTCAACTTGTTATAACGGTATTTTGCACAGCCTGCCGTCAGAATAACCGTATCTTTTGGCAGCGATTCTGCAAATGCCGTATAGTAGTTTCTCGACTTCATGCGACCGTCACAGCCCGCCATAACGAAGAACTGTTTGATTGCGCCGGTTTTAACCGCATCGACCACTTTATCAGCAAGTGCGAGTACTTGGTTATGCGCAAAGCCGCCGACAATTTTACCCGTTTCAATCTCCGTAGGCGCCGCACAGCGTTTCGCATGTTCAATGATCTCAGAAAAGTCTTTAGTCTTGCCGTCTTCCCTATTCGGAATATGCTTAAAGCCTTCAAATCCAGCTGATCCCGTTGTATAAACGCGGTCACTGTAACTCGTCTTTGGCGGTACGATGCAATTTGTCGTAAAAAGAACCGGGCCATTAAAGGTTTCAAATTCCTCTTTTTGCTGCCACCATGCATTGCCGTAGTTGCCAACAAAGTGTTTGTATTTCTTAAAAGCTGGATAGTAATGTGCCGGCAGCATTTCGCTGTGTGTATAAACGTCAATGCCCGTTCCCTCTGTTTGCGCCAGCAACTCTTCCATATCTTTTAAATCGTGACCGGAAATCAAAATGCCCGGATTGCTGCCAACGCCAATATTAACTTCTGTAATTTCCGGATTGCCATAGGCAGTTGTATTCGCTTCATCCAAAAGTGCCATGACATCAACGCCAAATTTACCCGTTTCCAATGTTAATGCGATCAAATCGTCAGCCGACAAACTGTCATCCAGTGTCGCAACCATTGCCTTCTCAATAAAAGCATTGATTTCTGCCTTTTCAAAGCCTTGATTCAATGCATGCTCCGCATAGGCGGCCATGCCTTTGAGCCCATAGGTTACAAGTTCCCTCAATGAACGCACATCTTCATTTGCCGTTGCCAGTACACCTACTTCTGATGCAGCCGCTTTATCGGCAATTTCCCCTTGCCATGTCGCCGCGTCATGTGTTGCCATCGGCACCGTGACGCCTGCTTCTGCCAATTTTGATTTTAAATCCTCTCTTAGCGCTCTCGCTCTTTCGATTTTTGCCGTAATTGCATGCTTATCAAAATTCGCATTGGTTATCGTTGCGAACAAGCCGTCCAACATGATGTATGCCGCATCGCCAATTGGCAATTGATTCGCACGTGCCGCACTGCTGAAGATGGCGACGCCTTTTAATGTATAGACCAGTAAATCCTGTAAATTTGCAACTTCGTCGGATTTGCCGCAAACCCCGATTTGCGTACAACCTGTACCTTTACTCGCTTCTTGACATTGGAAACAAAACATTTTTTGATCTGCCATGATAGATCCCCTTTCGATTTTTGTTTTCACGTGGATGTTTCATATACTTCGGTTATTTTTTAAATTCAAATTCAATTTCAAATTCATTTTAACGATTTTCAAAGGCAATGTATGTAACCTATGTTACAAAAAGAAAGACATCTGATCTTGACGAATGTCAAAGACCAAATGTCTTCACAACATGATTCACATTTCTCTATGCATAAATGATTTAAGTCAATTGTATTATTTGTAAAATCGCCTGTTAAGATACAGATATAGCGCGTTGATTAAAATGCCAATAATGATGACCACAAAAAAGCCGCACCAGCCAATCGGCGAAAACAAAGCCAGCATTGCAGCGACCATTGCCGCTAATCCGAGTATCACGTTGACGAGAAAGAGCGGTATTTCCCTTCGGCTCATTTCCTTATTCCTTCCACAGATAACAGGCATCACTAGGCCTGCTGTTTCTTAGTCGACTATTGTATTTACAGCTGATTGATTTGTGATGCCGCATAGGCCGCGCCAAACCCATTGTCAATGTTTACAACCGTTATGCCGCTGGCACAGCTGTTGAGCATCGTTAGCAGCGCACTTAGACCATTAAAGCTTGCGCCATAGCCAACACTGGTAGGAACGGCGATCACAGGTTTATCGACGAGACCGCCTAGGACACTTGCCAGTGCACCCTCCATGCCTGCGACGACTATAATGACGCGCGCTTCGCGGATCAGTTCAAGCTTATTAAACAGCCGATGAATGCCGGCAACGCCCACATCAACAATTTTATCGACGCGATTGCCGAAGCAGAGCGCCGTTTCATAGGCTTCTTCCACCACATTTAAATCCGAAGTACCGGCTGAGACGATTGCGATTTTATGCGACGTCTCCTTTTGTATGCCCTGATAGAGCACCAGTGTTCTTCCAAGCGCATTATACCTTGCCGACGGAAAATCATTTAAAACAGACTCTGCTGCTTCTTTTGATATGCGCGTGGCCAGTACATTATGTCCTTTTACAGCAAGCGCCTTAAATATCGCCGTCACTTGCGGTGTCGTTTTATGCTCACAATAAATGACCTCCGGATAACCAACGCGTTCAGCGCGGTGATGATCCAGCGTGGCAAAACCCATTTCCTGCAAATCCGTTTTGTCTAATTGTGCAATCACCTCATCTGTTGTCATTGTACCTGCTTTATATGCTTCCAGCAGTGCATGTTTATTCTCATTCATCCGGCTATCCCCCATTTGATCTTTCCCTTTATTAAAGATGCCTCACTTTTCACTGCAATTGATAAAGCAACGCATTATGAATCTTGCTCAGATAACGGTTTCATTTCTGTAAGTGTTTCGTTAAAACTCCCCATGCGGTAGCCTGCAAGATCCAGTGTCACGTGTTTAAAGCCAAACGCGATAAGCGCTTCATTAACCGCTCTCATGGTCTCCGGCAACAATAGTTTTGGCAGTTCATTTGAATCCGCTTCAATTCGTGCTAGATCACCGTGCGTTCTCACACGAACAGCGCGAATCCCCTTATCCATCAGATATTTTTCCGATTTTTCAATGCGTCTTAAGACATCCGTCACCACTTCCGTCTGGTAGGGCAAGCGCGTTAAAAGACACGCATATGGCGGTTTATCCCACGTCGGCAGCTTCAACATTTTAGAAAGCGTTCTAATTTCCTGCTTTGTCAAGCCCACTGTCAGCATTGGACTTTCAATTGCCAATTCTTTAAGCGCCTTCATGCCGGGGCGATAATCCTTCAAATCATCTGCATTCGATCCATCCACAACAGTCCTAAAACCACGCTCGGCCGCACTTTGTTTAATGGCTGCAAACACAGCGGTCTTGCATAAATAGCAGCGGTTTTCGGGGTTGTTTGCAATGCTTTCCGGGATGGTCAGGGACAAGTGAAAATGCTGAACACCCATGGATGCCGTCAGCACATTGGCTTCATCAATTTCCCAAGTCGCAATATAGGGTGCTTCAACTGTAATGGCACAGGTTTCGTCACCAAGCGCATCATGTGCCGCTTTGAGCAGAAATGTACTGTCTACACCGCCCGAAAAGGCGACGGCCACAGGTGCCAATTCCTTCAATTTCATTTTTAGTGCTTCATATTTCTTTATCAGCACATCATCTAACATTTCAATTTCCTCTTTCTGTTCATACACAATTGGCTAACGACAATTAAGCGGCATATCCCCGATATGCTAGTCTGGGATCACTTAATCAGCATCTCAATCTCTTTTAGCAGTCTTTGCAGACTGATTCCCTTTTCATTGGCAATGGTCTTGCACTGTTCATATTCAGGTTTGGCATTGACACACACGCCGTTGAGGTAGGCCCGTTTAATGGTGACGACACCATATGGCGTCTCTAGTTCATCGAACGAGCGCTTCAGCATTCGCTTTTCCACTGGGTATTTACGAAGCCCAATGGTTGTCGTTTCTTCAAATAGTATTTGTTCGAGCTTCTCCAGATCATGCTGCCTTGACAATATTGAAATCATATTGGCCGGGCGCCCTTTCTTCATGACGATTGGCGTCATAAAAACATCGAGTGCACCACAGGCAAACAGTCTATCTGAGGCAAATACAAGCATTTCAGAACTCATATCATCAATGTTGGCTTCAATCATCCACTGTTTTGTCTCGGCTGTGTCCGTTTCGGCAATAAACGCGCGAAGCACATTTGGAATAGCCATATCGCGCGTTCCAAGACCATAACCTATTTTTTCTATTTTAAACTGGCGTTCCATTGTATAGTGTTCCACGTAGTAATTAAGAATGGTCGCACCCGTCGGCGTCGTCATTTCCTTGCCGTGAACCTTTGAAACCATGGGGACACCTTTTAGCATTTCAGCCGTTGCAGGTGCAGGAATCGGCATCAGACCATGTGCGCATTTCACAAAGCCGCTGCCGGTTTCGACAGGCGCACTTTGGACAGCGTCAACTGCCAGCGCCGCCATACAAATTGCCGCCCCTACGATATCCACAATTGAATCCACTGCGCCTACTTCGTGAAAATGAACCGCTTCAACGGGCTTGCCATGGATCTTACCTTCTGCAACGGCAAGCCTTCTAAACATTTCAGTACTATCATGTTTAATGCGTTCACTCAGCGTACTATTTTCAATTATTGCAACAATATCCGGATAATTTCGATGATGATGATGGGTGTGGGCGTGCTCGTGGGCGTGGGCGTGCTCGTGGGCTTGATTATGTGAATGCGGATCGTGATTGTGCGCATGTGGGGCGTGGTGATGATGGTCATGGATTTCAGCAGCCTCATGCGGATGCGAATGGCTGTGATCGTGTGTATGGTTGTCGTGGTGATGTTCATCATGCTCGTGATGGTGTTCAGTCGTTTCATGGGTTAGCAGCACATCTACCTTTGTACCCTCAATGCCCATTTTTTGTTTTCGCGCTACGACGAGTCTAAATTCATCATCGAGTCCAAGTTTGCTGAGTTCTGTCCTTAAATGCGCTTCAGGAACGCCTAAATCAATCATTGCCCCTAAATTCATATCGCCGCTGATCCCTGAAAAACAATCGTAATATAAGATTTTCATCGCTAACCTCTTCCATGTAAAAGGGAATGCAGACGCGCTAAGCGAGCCTGCACTTGTTCACATTTATCATTTAATCTTTAAAAATCAATCACTTTCATAAGCCACCGCTTCAAGTGTTAGCCCCTGAGCCGGTGCAGTCTCACCTGCAAGACGCCTGTCCAAATGCTCAAAGACCTCTAAAACACTCTCTGGCTCCCGTTTGCCTTCACCGACTTCTAAAAGTGTTCCCATAAGGATTCTTACCATATTATAGAGAAAGCCGTCTCCGGTAAACTTACATCTAATCACATCACCTTCTCGCTCAAAAACAATGTGATGTAGGGTTCTCACAGTAGACTTTTTTGTCTTATCAGTGCAGAAACCTTTAAAATCATGTTGGCCAATTAAATAGCCCGCACAGGTTTCCATTCGCGCCAAATCTATTGACGGCGTAATCGGCAGCACATACTGCCTTTCAAATACCGGCGGATACGCTGCTGTCCAAAGTGTATAGACATAGGTCTTGGAAACAGCGTGAAAACGCGCATGAAAACGTTCATCTGCCTTCTCAACCTCAGTCACCACAATGTCTTCGGGCAGATAACGGTTTAGCTGCTGCAGCAGTATGGTCACATCCGTTGCTGTCGCCGTAAAACTGCAAACCTGCGCACGTGCGTGAACGCCTGCATCTGTTCGCCCGGCGCCGTCAATGGTAATTGCGTCATCAAAATACCGCGAAAGTACACTTTCTATTTTATCCTGTATGGTTTCACGCGTCTGTTTAAGCCTTTGCCATCCCTTATAGCGCGTGCCGTCATAGCATATCGTCATTCGATATTTTTGCATCTTCTTCTGTGCCATTTTATAAAGTCATGGTCTGGTCAGCATCTAAAACAACGACTTCAATGTCCAGACCCAATTGTTCAACTTGTTTTTTGAAGTATTCCGGATTTGACTGTATCACCGGAAACGTATTGAAGTGCATCGGCATAACGCGCTTCGGCTTGATCATCGCCACCGCTTTAACAGCATCCTCAATATCCATAGTGAAATTGCCGCCAATCGGCAAAATTGCAAGATCTACATTTAAGTCTTCCAAAAGCATCATTTCCATACTGAGCCCCGTATCGCCTGCATGATAGACTTTCAGGCCATCTGCCATTACCACAAACCCGCATGGATTGCCGCCCTCATGCATTTTGCCATCGATGACAATCGAAGAACCATGCAGTGCAGGTGTCATCTTGACATTGCCAAAGCTAAAATGCGCTTTGCCGCCAATATGCATACTGTGCGTTTTAAGCCCCATACCGGAAAAATGCGTAGAAAGCTCTGCATTCGATATGACCGTGGCCCCTGATAGATTTGCAATTTCAGGTGTCGAACCAACATGGTCGCTGTGTCCATGTGTGACGAGAATATAAGTCGTGTCCTTGAAGTCTTCTACCTTCTTTGATGTATGACCGTTATCAATGAAGGGATCAATTAAAAGATTTGCATGATTCGTAATCATTTCGAAGGCTGCATGCCCAAGATAAGTAATATTCATTATGCCCTCCTTGTTAAAAAAAGCTGACATGACGTCAGCTTATCATAAACGTTGTCCGGTCCAAATATTGGATAAACCTACAACTATTATATCAAATTTTATATGCCTTTGCATCACACTATCGCGATGCAAATATATAATCCTCCATAGATTTTAACCCTAAAATCACATCGGGTTCAAGCTGTTTGTATAGCTCGTGCCGATAGTGCAGACTCAGCGCCGAACGCTTTCTGATATTCGGCAATTGTACATCTTCCCAGCGTATTCGCTTTTTATTGTAGAAAACATCAAAATCCACAATGCGCTCGCCATTTTCCAAATATTCAAGGGACAATAGCATTTTCTTAATCTCAATGGGCGCCAAGTGTGTAAACAGGGTAATCTTGTAGATCCCCACCGTTTGAAACAGGCGCCTCGTTTCTTCGCTCCACCCTTCTTTCAAAATTAAATTTGAACCCACGTGGTCGAGAATATACGTCAGGCGATCATATTGAATTTTATAAGCTTCCTTTTCATCATAGATTTTGAGTGTCAACTCGTACCACATGTCGCTGCCCACGTTGCGGTTAATATATTTGAGTCCGTGATGATCAATGCTGTCAATGACTTCCGCAAAATGCGCCTTCGTATAAAAAGCCTGTTCATAAAACTCTTCAAACTGGACTTTCCGATTAATGTTAACGCGTGTAAAACAGACGATGGTTCCGTCTGAATGGCGATGAAAGATTTGACGTGTTGGTTCGGGCATCGCACCAAAATCCTCTGATACGGAACGCACCGTGCCGTCCATGTCTCCAAGCACTTTCATAATGACAATTCTCGGTCCCTTTCGAATGTAAGCAATTTCAGAGGCACCTCCCTGATTGATCGCGTGCATAAAAAAGTTATTATCACCTTCACTGATAATCATCGTGCGTTCAATATCAAAACGATCAATATTCTCGGCCGCATTGTCCACCATGTAGACAACGGTTTGATCATATGAAGATTCTGAAATGACATCTTCAAACGTCTGCACGTTTTCGGGCATCTTTTTACAAGTAAAGTTCACTTGAATAAACTTTTTTAATTTCTGAAAATCCTTCGGTTGGATGACGAGAATCTTTGGGCCACTTCTAACAAACGATAACATTATAATCCTTTCCAGTTCCGATATGCAGTCCTTAAACCAATGATTGGTAATTGCTGTAGTTTGATACCTACTGTATAGTTTAATCCTATTCATACTCTAAAATCAATTGTTTTCCATAAAAAATTCATTGTTTTATACTTGATTTTTACAAAGTCTTATGATTTTTTAGGCAAATGAGATTATCACTTTGCAAAATCGGGCATAATGCATGTATGAAATAGATTATAGAAAGGAAAAATGCCATGTCGGATATTTTTAGTCATGAAAAGACTCAGGAACGTTTGGACACACTTAATGCATTTATTGATGCACAAGCCAATAAAAACGATGCACTGATTGCCGTCCTCCATCGCGCACAGGAAATTTTCGGCTATCTGCCGAGCGAACTGCAGCTCTATATTGCGCGAAAACTGGATATTCCCGCTTCAAAAGTCTATGGCGTCGTCAGCTTTTACACCTTCTTTACGCAAAAGAAAAGAGGGCTGCACACCATTAGTGTCTGCATGGGGACCGCTTGCTTCGTCAAGGGTTCTGAAAAGGTATTTCATGCATTCACAGAGACACTGGGTATAAAAAATGGGGAAACAACTGCAGACGGCAAGTTTACACTGAGAGATGTCCGATGTATCGGCGCCTGTGGCCTTGCCCCCGTCGTCATGGTGGACGATAAAGTCTTCGGCCACGTTAAAGATGCTGATGTCGAAGCCATTATTGCACAATACGCCGAGAAGGGAAGTGAATAGGATGCCTATTAAATCATTGGATGAACTAAAGGCGATACGCAAATCGCAAATGAAAAAGGTGAAACTGAGAGATCACGGCGAGTCTGACGACCTGCAAATTGAAATTCTAATCGGCATGGCAACATGCGGTATTGCCGCGGGAAGCCGTGAAGTACTGAACGCCTTTATCGATATCATTGATTCCGAAAATCTAGATCACATCAAAGTCGTTCCCGTCGGATGTATGGGTTATTGTCATAGCGAGCCGACTGTCCAAGTCAACATTCCCGGTCAAGAACCCATTTTATATGGCAACATTCACCCAGAGGACATTGCCAATATTATTCACAAACACATCGAAAAAGGCGAGCTTTTGGATGACCACGTCCTCATTCAAACGTTTCAAACCATACGTTGAGGAGGTGACTTATGGCTAAGCAAAGAACACATATCATGGTCTGCGGCGGAACAGGCTGTGTTTCATCACAGAGTTTAGAAATGATCGAAACCCTAAAAGCACTCATTGCCGACCGCGGTTATGAGGATGAAGTCGGTATTGTCAAAACGGGATGTTTTGGCTTCTGCGGACAGGGGCCAATCGTGAAAATCCACCCAGACAATGTCTTTTACGTTCAGGTAAAACCTGAGAATCTTGCTGAAATTGTAGATGAGCATATTGTTAAAGGGCGTATTGTCAATCATTTGCTCTATCAGGAACCAACGAGCCTAAAGCATTTAAAGCGTCATGATGACATGCATTTTTATAAAAAGCAGTATCGAATTGCGCTAAGACACTGTGGCCTCATCAACCCCGAAGACATCTTTGAATACATAGCATACGGCGGGTATGAAGCGCTTGGCACAGTACTGACAGATTATACACCGGAACAGGTTGTTGCAAACATCAAAGCCAGTGGCCTGCGCGGACGCGGCGGCGGCGGCTTTTCAACCGGTCTTAAATGGGAACTGACTGCGAAAAGCGCTTCAGATCAAAAATACGTTATCTGCAATGCAGATGAAGGGGACCCAGGTGCTTTTATGGATCGTTCAATCCTTGAAGGCGATCCACACACCATTATCGAAGCCATGACCATTGCCGGTTATGCCATTGGCGCTTCAACAGGCATTATATACATTCGTGCCGAATATCCACTGGCCATTCATCGCCTGAAAGTCGCGATTGAGCAAGCGGAAATCAACGGCTTATTAGGCGATCATATTTTTGGTTCGAATTTTAGTTTCGAGCTTCAAATTAAATACGGCGCCGGCGCTTTTGTCTGCGGTGAAGAAACGGCACTCATTCACTCTGTTGAAGGTTCGCGAGGCGAACCGACGAAAAAACCGCCTTATCCAGCCGTAGAAGGCTATCACGGCAAGCCCACCTGCGTCAACAATGTCGAAACGTTTGCCAACATCCCGCCCATCGTTTTAAAAGGTGCCGATTGGTTTAAGCGCATTGGTACGCCAACCTCGCCAGGTACAAAAGTCTTTGCACTTGCCGGAAAAATAAACAACGTCGGACTCGTTGAAGTCCCAATGGGAACCACGCTTCGTGAAATCATTTACGACATTGGTGGTGGAATCATTGGTGGGAAAGCCTTCAAAGCTGTCCAAACCGGCGGCCCATCCGGCGGCGTTATTACAAAGGCTGATCTCGATACGCCAATTGATTATGAAAGCCTCAAAGCCATTGGTTCCATGATGGGGTCTGGCGGCATGATCGTCATGGATGAAGACGACTGCATGGTCAATATAGCAAAGTTTTACCTTGAGTTCACACAGGACGAATCCTGCGGCAAATGTACGCCATGCCGTATTGGCACAAAGCGCATGTACGAAATTCTGACGAAAATTACCGAAGGTGAAGGTACGCGCGAAGATCTTCGAAAGCTGAAAACACTTGGTCATATGATAAAGGACAGCGCCCTCTGCGGCCTTGGTCAAACAGCCCCCAATCCGGTTTTGAGCACACTTCACTACTTTGCAGATGAATACGATGCCCACATTGATGCCAAACACTGTCCGGCAGGTGCCTGCAAGGCACTCGCCAAATATGACATCGATCCCGAAAAATGTATCGGCTGTACCGCCTGTGCACGTGTATGTCCGGTTCAGTGCATCACAGGGCAGCCTAAAATGCGTCATACCATTGACGCTGCAAAATGCATCACTTGCGGTGCATGTTACACAGCATGTAAATTTGACGCCGTCATAAGGCCATAGGAGGTGACACAGATGATTCAATTAACCATTAACGGCATTCCAGTTGAAGTCCAAGAGGGCACCACGATTCTGGAAGCCTCCAAAAAAGTAAATATAAGCATTCCGACACTTTGCCACCTTCATCTTGACGATTTTGGCATCATCAATCAGACGGCATCATGCCGCGTCTGTATGGTTGAAGTAAAGGGCCGTCCTGCACTGGTACCCTCCTGTTCTGAAAAATGTGCAGACGGCATGATCGTTCGTACCGATACACCGCGCAGCATCTCAGCGAGGCGCATGGCGGTTGAACTTCTGCTTTCAAATCATCCATACGACTGCCTCGTCTGTCCGAAAAACCTCGAGTGCGACCTGCAAAAACTCGCGGCTGATCTCGGCATACGCGAAGTGCGATACACCGGTGAAAAAATGAACCATCCGAAAGATCAGTCATCCTTTGCACTGGTAAAAGATCCAAACAAATGCGTCATGTGCAGGCGCTGTGAAACCATGTGCAACGAAGTTCAAACCTGCGGTATTCTCTCCGCTGTCGACAGAGGGTTTAATGTCTTCGTCGGCCCGGCATTTAATTTGGACATGGTGGATACATCCTGTACTTTCTGCGGGCAGTGTGTCGCCGTCTGCCCCACTGCCGCACTCACCGAAGTCAACAACACTGATCGGCTCTGGGAACATCTCAATGACCCTTCAAAACACGTCGTCGTTCAGGTTGCACCTGCGGTTCGCGTTGCCATTGGCGAACTCTTCGGCCTCGAACCGGGCACGATCACCACGGGGCAAATGGTCAGTGCATTGCGTTCACTCGGTTTTGACGCCGTCTTTGATACTGATTTCGGTGCAGACCTCACCATTATGGAAGAAGCGAGCGAACTCATCGAACGGTTAAACGGCAAAGGCCGACTCCCCATGCTCACCAGTTGCTGTCCTGCTTGGGTTAAGTTCTTTGAACACCAGTTTCCGGATCTACTGGATATTCCATCAACCTGCAAGTCGCCTCAAATCATGCTTGGCACGATCATTAAAACCTATTATGCTGAGCGCACTGGGCTTAATCCAGCAGATATTGTCGTTGCCTCCGTCATGCCTTGCCTCGCTAAAAAAGCCGAAGCTGCAAGACCCGAGCTTACCAAAGACCATAACAACAATGTCGATATCGTCATTACAACGCGCGAGCTCGGCCTCATGCT
>JASUSA010000042.1 GCA_030446305.1 Clostridiales bacterium
AGTATGTCGCATGTGCTTCCACAGCAGTGTTATAACCTTCCTGTAATGCCGTATCTTCAGGGAATCGTGCCGCAAACTGCTTCAACTCATCTAAGTTTTCACTGGCATCCTCCATGTTCAAGACGCCTTCATTATAATAATTCATTTCTCCAGACAGACCATAGGCACGCATATTGTACATGACGTTAGCGACATGGTCTTTAAATTCAAACACAATTTTTAAATTTTCTA
The DNA here is from genome assembly GCA_030446305.1 of Clostridiales bacterium. Lineage (GTDB taxonomy): Bacteria > Bacillota > Clostridia > Peptostreptococcales > Acidaminobacteraceae > Fusibacter. Next base: position 232 of record JASUSA010000042.1, read on the forward strand.
CATATTTGTTCTGCAGTGTATCTGCCTGCATTTTTTCTAGCTGTAAATTATAAATGGTATAACCAATTACCAATGAAATGATAACCACCATTAAGCCAATGCCGAACAGTAATTTTGTCCCAATTTTTCTGTTTTTAAGCATGGTTCGCTCCCTTCTTAATCAAAAAGTATCCGCTCAATATCCAAAAGCGTTATGATTTGATCATTGTATTTCGTAATCCCCATAATGAATTTGCTCTTTTGATCATTTGATTCTGTTTTCGTCAATAGTGAGATCGGGATTGACAAGACTTCCACAACCCGGTCTACAATGAGACCGACGATATTTTCTTCATATCGAATGACAATGATACAAGTTCGATCATCGTATTCGATTTCATTTTTAATAAAGCGTCTGCGAATATCAATTACCGGGACGATCTGTCCTCTCAAATTGATGATTCCCATCACATAATGATCTTGATTAGGCACTTCTGTAATTTCCTGAATGCGATTAATATCATTGACGTGTTCAATATCAATGCCGTAAATTTCATTATCGATGCTGATGGTCAAAAATTTTTTCAGTTCCTGTGAGGTTAGGGCGATTGCTTCTTCCGCTATATTTTCATGCTTCATATGGCCTCCTAACTTACCAGCTGATCAGGGTCGAGTATGATGCTGATACGACCGTCACCCAGCAGTGCAAATCCGGTCAAGCCTTCCACGTGCTTTAGATAATGCGGCGGGCTCTTCACCACGAGCTGCTGTTCGCCAAGGATCGCATCTGCGAAAAAGACACGTGTTCGCCCATTTTCTTCAATCATCATCAAGATGCCGTCACTCAGTGACTTCACCTCCGTTTGCAAGTTGTAAAGTTTATGAAGGCGTATGATTGGATAGGCTTGTCCTCTGACAATCACCATCTCATTGCCATCAGGGTCCGTCGTAATATCGCGTTCATTCGCAATGAATGACGATCTGATCGAGACAATGGGCACACTGAAAATGGTCTTGCCTACTTGCATCATCATGCTGTTGATAATCGCTAACGTTAATGGAATTTTAATGGCAAACTCACTACCCATGCCAAGTTCAGACGAAATGATGACACTGCCGCCAATTTTTTTAATATTCTTGGCGACGACATCCAGTCCGACGCCGCGTCCAGAGAACTCCGTCACCTGTTCTTTTGTGGAAAAACCCGGCGCAAACAGCATCTCATAGACTTCTCTGTCCGTATACGCTTCACGCGCTTTCGTCAAGATATCGCGTTCTTCACACTTGTCTAAGATTTTTTCACGATCAAGTCCGCGTCCATCGTCTTTGACGATAATCCAGACATCGCCGCCTGAATGCTTCGCTTCAAGTGTAATCGTTCCCTTTTCATTTTTTCCTGCATCAATGCGCTCTTCAATCGACTCAATGCCGTGATCAACTGAATTCCGAATAATATGCATCAATGGGTCATTAATGTTTTCAATCACGTTTTTATCGACTTCTGTTTGTTCGCCTATGATGACGAGCTCCACGTCTTTTCCGATCTTTTTCTTCATATCGCGAACAATGCGATTCATCTTTTGAAATGTCAGTGCCAGCGGCACCATGCGCATACTCATAACCGTATCCTGCAGGTCATTCATGATTATTCTGAACTGTCTTGCCGCTTTTTCGAAGCTTTCAAGCTGCAGCTTTTGAATTTCAGGGTTTTGTGTCACCATCGCCTCTGAAACGACGAGTTCACCTACAAGATCCATCAGTTTATCGACGCGATGAACGTCAACACTGATCATTGCTGCTTTTGACTGCGCGGGTACACCGACTTCCTTCACCGGTGTATCTGGTTTCGATTTGGTATTTAACGCCCTTTTAATGTTTTCAATGGCAGGATCTACCGCTTTTGATACGCCTTCTTGAATTTCAGGTTCTGTAAGCAAGGCTGCATCTTCAGCTGCTTCCAGTATAGTATCTGTCGATCCATTTGCGTTTGGTTCACTAATTATTGCATTGACATCATCTGTTTGGTACATTTCCAGATAGTATATGTATTGCTGCTCATCAATTGGATATAATATGTAATGGTCTAAAAAGCTAATCGCCTCGAATAACGCTGTAACTTCTGATTCATTAAGTTTTGTTTTAAAGATGATGTGAAAACCCTTTTCGAGTATAAATGCACCGGCATCCGGATCATTGGTAACATCTTTTGGATAATGCTGGTAGTCAAGCCACTTTTCCTTAACGGTATGAATAAAAGTAAAGGCTCGAATATTCTCCATGCCACTGCCATTCTCGTAATGTACACTTGCCTTATAATACTGAATATCTGTTTCTGCTGAAACACCTTCTTCTGATTTTGCCTCCGTTTTTGTAGGAGATAGATAATAACGCTGGTCGTTGGCGTCAACTGTTTCCTCTAACTTGATATCAGGCTGATCATTCATAAACGTGATCGAGTTCATATAGGCGACAATGGTTTGTTTCAGTTCATCTGAATCTCCATTTGGCGTTATGCCGCGTTCCAGCTTTTGAATCTCAGCTTTGACAAAATCAATCATTTCAAGTGTCAAATCTGTAATCTTTCCGACATCGTAAACAATGCTCTCATCTTTTCTGAGCAAATCGAACAGGTCTTCCAGTCGATGCGCAATGACTGCGATATTTTCATAGAGCATCATCATGGAATTGCCTTTGATGGTATGCATGATTCTGAAAATCTCGTCAATGGCAAATGCCAGACTAGCTGTTTCCTCCGTTTCCATCACCAGCTGTTCCAGCCGATCAATGAGTTGCATCGTCTCGTAGATATACATTTCAATCATCGGTTCATTTGTATTGAAATCACTCATTTACCTACCTCCCTTTGCTATAGGTATTCAATAGATTAATACCAACTTCCCAAAGTTCTAAACACGGATTCCTATTGTGCACGGTTGAAACACTGACAAGTCGCTAAATACCGAACGTATCGTAACGGCGTTTTTAAAGCGATCAATACGTTTTTGACACAAAAAAAAGCGACTGCTAGGAGTAGCTCTTAAGTCCTATCGTCACTTTTTAAACTGATAATCAAGGTTCAGCAAATGCCCATTTTCACGCAGCCATTTTCGGCGCACGCGCCAATCGGGAATGGTCTCTTCAACCGCCTGCCAAAAGTCAGCTGAGTGATTGAGATGGCGCAAATGGCAAATTTCGTGAACGACAATGTAATCAACAATCGCATCTGAAGCGCCTGCCAGTTGAAGGTTAAAATTTAAATTGCCCAAGCTGGAACAGCTTCCCCATCTCGATCGAATGTTTTTGATGCGAATCGTGTTGTATGAAACGCCATAATAGGCACTGTACGCAATAACGCGCTCGTGGATTTTCGTCGTCAATGCTGCGCGCAATAATTTCAAAACCCCTTGTTTGACGGCATCCGGATTCTGCCAGTCAACATTGAGACAAATTGTTTGATTGTGGGTGTTAATATGGCTTTTTGCCGACGTCGGCACCACTGTATACACCTCATCAAAATACAATACGGGCGTGCCGAGGCCATAAGCCTTTGGTACGACGCCGGGTCTCAATTGTCTTCTTTTTTGCTTTTTCTTTCGCTTCATGCAATCGCTTCCCCATCCGTCGAAACACCTTCAAGTGCCGTACTGATCTGCTGTTTGATCATCGTCATATTGGCAACCGTGTCCTTCGTTTCCATTTGATACGGTGGGTGTATGGTTATTTTGACGGATGCAGGCTTAATTTTCAAACTGCCCTTTTGCATAATGCCAATTGAACCGTCAATGGTTATCGGCACAATGGTGGCGCCTGATTTCGTCGCAAGCTTTAGGCCACCGGGTTTAAAATCGTGTATCTTGCCGTCAGCACTTCGCGTTCCCTCTGGAAACAGTACAATATGATAACCATTTTTAAGGCGTGCTGCGCCTTCGTTAATGGCGCGAACTTGTTTTCTGATATCGCTGCGATCAATAAAAATACATTGAAGCGCCTTCATCCAGCCATTGACGAATGGCATTTTTTCAAGTTCCAGTTTTGCCACAAACCCAACGGGAACGGGCAGTGAGGCAATCATCAGTGGTATGTCAAAATTTGACTGATGATTGGCAATAAAAAGGATTGGACCTTCTTTTGGCAGATGGTCTAACCCTTTCACTTCAATATGTGTCCCTGCAAGCTTTAATAGCGTTTCAGACCAATGTCTTGCTCTGCGCTCAGCGGCAATCAGTCTTGCTTCATCACTTGGCATGCCCTTTAATTTTAAATAAGACGGCACATAGCTCACAAGACTGATCCAAAAGTATACAAACCAGATGAATGTTCTTAGCATCATTTATCTCCAACTTCATTTGTCAGTATCGGCAGCATGACAATAAATTCACTGCCGACCCCTTTTTTGGACTGAACTTCCAATTTACCATTGTGCTTATTCACAACGATATCATAAGAAATACTCAGTCCTAAACCAGTGCCTTGTCCCACTGGCTTCGTGGTAAAAAACGGTTCAAAAATACGATTGAGATGCGCCGTATCAATGCCGGTGCCATTATCACTCACATGAATTTCGCAATAGAGCTCCGTCATGATGACCTCAATGTCAATCTCACCAAGCTGCTGATATTCTCTCGCTTTAATGGCCTGTGCCGCATTCACGAGAATATTGACAAGCACTTGCTCAATCTGCCCTTTATTGCAATAGATGAGTGGGCCTTCCTGAACATTCTTGTTAATGGTCGCAACATATTTAATCTCATTGTTGACAATTAGCATCGTCTCTTCGACGACTTCATCAATATTGACAAATTCATAGACTTCATCTTCAGAAACACGTGCAAAATTTCGCATACTCTGAACGATTTTCGCAACACGACTCAATCCTTTGTCACTGTCCGTAAAAATATCCGGCAAATCCGAGAGGACAAAGTCGACATCTTGAGACTGCCACATGGTTTTAATGCGGTTGAACTGTACTTGATCTTTGCACTCGCCGTCGAGCAGCGCCTTTGTCTCTTCCAAGATCGGCGTTATGTCCGTGAAATAATTTTTCAGCATTTCAAAATTGCTCATGACAAACGCAAGCGGATTGTTAATTTCATGTGCAATCCCCGCTGCCAGTTCACCAATCGCCACCAGTTTTTCCTTCTGAAGCAGGTAGTACTGCGCTTCCTTTAAGGACTGATTGACTTCTTTCAACGCCTGATTTTGTTCTGCGATGACTTTCAAATTCGCAATGCGTTCATTATCGCTGTGAATTTCACGAATAATTGAATTGATACGCGATGTAAATTCTACATCTTCAAACGGCTTCTTGATGTAATCGCTGGCACCGAGTTCAAAACATGTGCGAATGGTATTGAGGTTATTGATATTGGTTAGCATAACAATTTTTGGCACGTGCTCCGGCGGTGTATCGCGCAGCTTCTGCAAGATTTCAACACCGGATATACCCGGCATAATAATGTCGAGCAGTATTAAATCATAGGCGGCGCCATAAATTAATTTCAGCGCATCTTCACCATTGCCGCATAGATCGATATCGCATTCAATTTGATGCGACAAAATCGTATCTCTTGCAAAAACCTGATTGATCTTGCTGTCGTCAACAATCAATAATTTTATCATATCGCCACACCTCATTTTCATCATCGTAACATTTTTATAACCACGATACAACTATTCTAAACGCTTTTTAAACCGAATGGAGGCAATCGTGAGCAACAGAATGCTCATCACAGTCAACGCCAGTGTTTGCTGCCAGATGATTTCAAAGCCTACGCCTTTGATGATGATACCGCGAAGAATATCGAGAAAATACGTCAATGGTATGGCATAGCCAATATAATAAATAATTTTCGGCATGGCATCTCTGGGAAAGACAAAACCGCTGAGCAGCACACTTGGCAAAATGATGAGAAATGACATCTGCATCGCCTGAAGCTGATTTTTAGAAACGGTTGAAATCAGCATGCCGATTGCCAGTGCACTAAAGATAAAGGCATTTCCTAAAATCAGCAACAGCCCCATACTGCCTCTGAAAGGGACATTAAACCATACCATGCCAAAGAAAATGGTAATGAGAAAATCAATATTTCCAATGACGACATAAGGAATCATTTTGCCGATAATGAGCTCATAGGATCTAATCGGCGAAACCATCAATTGTTCAATCGTACCGCGTTCACGCTCTCTAACGAGTGAAAAGGCCGTCAACATTACCGTGATATTCTGCATAACGAGTCCCATAAGCCCCGGTATGGTAAACTGTCTGCTTTCCATGGATGGATTATACCACACCGTCGTCCTAAAATTGCCTTGCAGGGCAATACCCTTTTGAGATTGTGCAATTAAACTGCCGCTTTGCAGTGCTGTTCTCGCCACCGTTGGATCTGAGCCATCAACGAAAAAAGCAATTTCGGTTTCAGAAGGATAACTGCCATAACCATTTGGGATGACAATTGCCGTTTTGATCTCACCACTGTCAAGTGCTGTATTAATAGCATCAACATTCTCATAATAACGGTACAGTTCAAAATAATTTGATGTGGTAAACGTTCGAACGAGTTCGCGGCTCTCATAGGTGTGGTCATTGTCAAGAACACCCATATAAATATGATCCACTTCCGTATTGACCGCGTAGCCAAACATCAGCATAAAAAAGACCGGCATCATAATTAGCATCACCATACTGGCGCGATCTCGTCGAATGTGAAGGGCTTCTTTAATAACGATATGCTTAAAGCGCTGCATCTTCACCCTCCTTTATAAATGCGAGCTTGTCAAAACGCGTTTTGACGCTCATATGTGTTTCCTGTTCAACGAGTTTGATAAAAACATCCTCTAAATTCTTTAACTGCATTTCCTTAATCAAGGTTTCCGGTTCACCCTCCAGCAGCTTTCTGCCGTCAAAGACAAAGCCGACGCGATCACAGCTCTGCGCTTCATCCATGTAATGGGTCGTCACCAGTATGGTAATGCCCTGTGCAGACAATTCATAGAGCATCTCCCAGAAAAGTCTACGCGAAACGGGGTCTACACCTGCCGTCGGTTCATCGAGAATTAAAAGTTTGGGTTTATGAATAATGGCACATCCAAGCGCAAGCCTCTGTTTCCAACCGCCAGACAAGTGACCGGTCATTTGATTGGCACGACCGTCCAATCCCGCCATCTGAATGATCTGCTCTGTACGCTCCCTTGCCTGTTTCTTTGTCAACCCATAAATATTCGAGAAAAACCGAATGTTTTCCATCACCGTTAAATCTTCATACAGGCTGAACTTCTGAGACATATAGCCAATGTGCTGTTTGATTTTTTCGCCCTCTCGCTGTATATCGAAGCCCAATACGTGACCTTCCCCAGAAGTCGGCGGCAAAACGCCGCAAATCATTTTGATGGTCGTACTCTTTCCGGCACCGTTTGGACCGAGGAGTCCATAGATTTCGCCGGGCTTAATGGCCAAGTTCATCTGTTTGACGGCATTAAATTGATGAAATTTTTTTGTTATGTCCTTTAATTCTACAGCATTCATGAAGCACTCCTTACTTTTCAGGATATTCGACATCTATCATCATTCCCGGCAAAAAACCTGCATTTTCAGGCAAATACGCCTTTATTTCATAGACGAGCTGCTGTCTGTCTGATTTAACGGTTACATTTTTCGGCGTAAACTGTGCTTCGTCTGCAATTTGATAGATAGTCGCTTCACTTGGTGTCGCTATGCCGTCCTGATAGACATAGACAACAGAACCCTCTTCAATTTTTGAGAGCAAATCATTGCCGACGTAAAAAATGACATACGGCTTGGTCAAATCTGAGATCCTGCCAATTGGCGAACCTTGAACACAGAACTCAGCCTGATTAATCGTCAGTGCTGTCAGCGTTCCCGAAACAGGTGCAACAATCTTCGTGTCATCAATCTGTTGCTGTATGGTCGCCTGCTCGTTTTCGAGACTTTTTATTTCAAGTGAAATCTGATCGATTTTTCGCGTATCGACACCTTCTGAAAGCGTCTCATAACTTAATTTCAGCTGATTGTATTGTGCAAGCAGCGTATTGACGCCACTCACTGCATTGTCAACATTCAGTGCGGCCTGTTTTAATTGCTCCTGCGAAATGGCACCTGCATCGAACAGTGCCTTGGCCTGATCGTAATCCTCTTGAGCCTTCCGCTGAGAAGTTCTGGCAAAAGAAAGCTGACTGCTTGCAGCATCAAGCGCTTCTCTGGCAGCCGCTAAATCCCGATCGTCAATTTCATCTTCCAATAGTGCCTTCCCAAGTTTTCTGGACTGGATTTGGTACGTTAGTGCCTCAGCCGACAGCTTCAGCGTCGATGAATCAATTTGCCCGATGACATCGCCCATTTGAACAGTGTCGCCTTCAGCAACATTGAGTGTTGTCAGTTGACCCGACATCAGCGGTGTCACTTTTGTCGTATCGACTTCGACAAAACCGGTATATCGAAAAGCTTGTTCGCCTGCACATGCCGAACCCATTAACATCACTGCGCAAAGCAGCATTCCCATCAATATTTGTCGCTTCATTTTATCACCCCGTGTTTTAAAATATCTTTAATGGTTTCGTACTCCGCGCGGAGCGCATCCATTTCAATTGGCTGGTCCATGATGACCCGCTGAAAAATTGGCGCCATCATATTGACCACGATGGTTCTGAACAGTATACGCGGCGATTCGACTTCTCTCACATTGCCAAGGGAAACCTGATATTGATAATACGTCTCAAAAGATTCGCACATGGGATTAAAGATTTCTGTAACAATCGTATCGCGAAAAGCTTGATGATATTGTGCTTCGTTCACCATGACGGCAATCAGCGGATGCTGCTTTTGAACAAATTTCAATCTGTCTTCAATGACAAAGTCGATTACGCGATCGACGGGCTCATCGCGCCCCGTTTCAAGTAGCTCTTTAATCGGCGCCAGCGCCACTGCACGTCCAAAGAGTTTGACAGCATGCACTGCAATACCGTCCAAAATGCCATTTTTACTTTTAAAATATTTAAAAACCGTTGCTTCGCTTACCCCTGCTCTTTCAGCAATTTCTTGTGTCTTCGCAGCGTTATAACCTTTTTCGGCGATAACGTCCACTGCTGATTCTAATATCTGCTGCATTGTTTTTTCACGTTTATTCATACAAACCTCCAAAAGTGAGTGAGTACTCACTTTTATAGTATGGCACAGTCTTTTTCTGAAATCAACCCTCTTTTAATATTTAACAAACATGATGCGTAATGGGTTGATGAACGCAGCGCCCATACTGTTCCCATATAAAAAAACGCCGGGTGTGTAAATGCTACACCAACGGCGTTTTTTTAATCAATACGGTTTCCTATGTCACATGGCTCTATTTTATAAATGTACGATTGTATCTCAAAGCATACGATTACAGCTCAAAATCCACTATTGCAGCTCCGTTTCAACGGCTTCAATATCAAAGTCTAAATGATAGAGTTCCATTTTTTTATAGAGTGATGTGCGATGAATCCCCAATGCTTTTGCTGCAGCTGATTTATTGTTGCCGTATTTATTCATGACCCTTAGAATGGCTTCCCGTTCTGCCTTTATGACGGCATATCTCAGTGAGTCATACTCCTCAATATCCTCTTTAAAGCCCTCTACTTTTTCCAATAAATAATCCGGCAGATAATTGGGTGTTATTTCTTCACCTTGCGATAAGTTTACGGCGCGTTCAATTACATTTCGAAGTTCACGCACATTTCCCGGCCAGTCGTGCTGTTTCAGTATGTGCAGTGTTCCCGGCGCAACCAGACAGCGTTTTCCAATCAGAAGATCGTTTGACATATTTTTTAAAATATTGGCTGCGAGCAATGGAATATCGTCAATTCGATCTCTAAGCGGCGGTATTTTCAATTTGATGACATTCAGCCGATAATAGAGATCCTGCCGAAATTTTCCCTGCTTTACCTGGATATCTAATTCTTCATTGGTCGCAACGATAATCCTAGCATCGAGTTCAATTCGGCTGGTGCTGCCAACGCGTTCAAATTCCCGCGTCTCCAAAACACGCAGCAGTTTAGCCTGCATTTCGATCGGCATGGAGCCAATTTCATCCAAGAGCAGGCAGCCGCCATTTGCCAGTTCAAACTTACCCAGTTTTCCGTGTTTTCTTGCACCGGTGAAAGCCCCTTCTTCATAGCCAAAGAGCTCTGCCTCCAGTAAATCTCGCGGAATGGCTGCACAGTTTATGCTGACAAAGGGACCAAAGCATCGATTGCTCTCATTGTGTATTGAATGGGCAAAAAATTCTTTACCCGTTCCGCTCTCCCCTTGAATGAGTATGGTTGAGCTGCTTTTTGACGCTTTTTTTGCTACATCAATCAGTGACAGCATTGCCGCATCTTTGGTAATGATGTCCTTAAAACAGTATTTTGCTTGAAAGAAATGGCTTATTTCTCGTTTATACTTATTAACGGTGTTTTCAAGCGTATCAATTTTTCCGACGACAATCCTCATTTCATCTGCATTCTTAAAGAATGTCGTCCCAACGGCACCAATGAGTTTCCCATTTTTAAAAATGGGAATGCGCGATGTCAATAAATAACGGCCATTCACTTTTTGAAGCTGAAATATTTCTTTCTTCCCTGTTTTCACCACAATGTGCATTCGCGTGTTTTCGATGACATCTTGTGCATATTTTCCCAAGACTTCTTCTTCGCGATATCCTAAAAGTTCTTCATAATCCCATTTAATAATGCGTCCTTCGCGATCGACAATCACCATGCCATGATAGGCATGGCCATAGACATCCCCCAATATTTCTAAAATATCTTGAAGATCATTTGAAAATTCATCCGAAATGGTTTTAACAGAGACATTTCTAAATATCAGCGCCTGTGTCAGCATGTCTGAATCAGCTTCAATTAAAAAATGCTTAAATTGTATCTGACGGCTTCCAAGTTTAAATTCTTTTTCTTCAAATGAGCTATAATCAATATGATCTGCCATGCCTAGCAGCATAAACAACTGAAAGACACTTTTGCCGATCACTTCTTCTTTATGCCTTCGTGCGATTTCTTCAAAAGCGCGGTTGCAATAGATGACAATTCCCGATTTTTCAATGACAATCCCATCAAACATATGGTCTGTTAATTGTTCAAGATACTCTAAATAGTCCTGTCCCGCTATGTCTGCAAAATCATTTACATATACATCCAAATGAAAAATACCCCCTTATCGACACCCAGATTAAATTGATGACTCAATGCTTGTATTCTATGTGTGACGCAGTATATCCTTCACGCTAAAATAATAATTTTTTGTCATACTTTGACGCTTGATAAAATTGCATTATGTATAGTGGGACGGCGACAAGCACCGTCCCATTCATAAAGTCCAAGAAACCGCTACACGAGGAATATAAAGCCCAGTACCGTGATAACACCAACGACAAACAAGTCTATGATACAGTACCCCATAATATCTCTTGCACCAAGACCTGCAATCGCTAGTGAAGGCAGTGCCCAGAATGGCTGAATTAAGTTTGTCCAAGCATCACCCCAAGCAATGGCCATACCCGTAATCGCCGGATTGACGCCAAGGCTCGCACCAGCCGGCATCATAATTGGCGCTTGTACTGCCCATTGCCCGCCACCGGATGGTACAAAGAAATTGACAACACCAGCTGAAAGGTACGTGTACAACGGGAATGTCATAGGTGTAGAGATGGCGACAAATGCATTTGACATGATGATGGCGACTGAGACTCCCTCTGCATTTTTCCCAATCATCATCCCCATAATCCCTGCATAGAATGGGAATTGTAGAATGACACCACCAACGCCTCGTGCTGCGCGGTTAATGGAATCGAGAAAATCTTTTGGATTGCCATGCAGCAGTATTGCTGAAAAAAGAAAGATAAAGTTGACAATATTGAGGTTGAGGTCAAAGCCCTTCGTTGTAAAATGCCAAATAATATAGGCAAGACCGCCCACGCCGATAATCATTGAAAGCACCATACTCGATTCCATGCGTTCAGCAGGTGTCATTTCACTCTTACCTTTTCGAATGACGACATCATCTTCTAACAAACGTGGATCAACTTCAACCGTATGTTCCGGATCTGGATGCATTGCACGATTTACCAATGGAATAATAATGAGAATTGCCAGTTGAATGATGAGATTCCAGTGGGAAAATATCGTTTGTGACGTTGGAATGGCAACTGTCAAGGCGCCGGCAGTCTCTGCTTCCAATCCGCCTGAAGCCATTTTAAGCGGAATTGAACCTGAAATGCCGCCGTGCCAGTTTGCAATACTCGCATAACCCGTTGCAATTAAGAGGCGATAGTCGACACCTTTAACGCGTTTAGCCAGTCTCTTTGCAAAGAGCGGACCAACGACGAGTCCAAATCCCCAGTTAATAAACATTGCGATAAGCGATACCACAGAAACCATATAAATGGCACCTTTTGGCGACTTTGGAATACCTGCAAGTTTATCCAGAAAGCGTTTAACCACTTTCGTATCTGCAAGCACGAAGCCCGTCACGACGACAAGCGCCATTTGCATGGAGAATGAAAGAAGTGACCAGAAACCGTTACCCCAGTGCTGGACCATTGCCATTGGCGTTTGACCCGTCATAAAGATGCCGAGAACGAAAACAATAATACTTAAAATAACCGCGAATAAAAAGGCATCCGGCAAATACTTTTGCACTAAGGCAATACAACCATTTGTTAATTTTTTAAACATAGAACCCCCTTGTATTTTATGGCGGATCGGCACAAACATAACGGTGCCGATCCAAAATCACCGCTCACCAGCGGTGTTATCCCCATTTTATTACTTTAAAGCTTCTGAAATAATGAGATCTGCTTCAGTGACTGCAAGAACATCCTCAACGGTGGCCTCAGGCCCCAGCTCTGTCAGCACTAAGCCTTCAGGTGTCACCTCAATAACAGCCATTTCCGTAATAATCATATCGACTTCACTTGCAGCTGTAAGCGGCAGTGTGCATTTTTTTAAAATCTTTGGCTTTCCCTTCGCACTGTGCTCCATGGCAACAATTACTTTTTTGGCACCTACGACGAGATCCATTGCGCCGCCCATCCCCGGCACCATCTTTCCCGGAATCATCCAGTTGGCCAGATTGCCTTGCGCATCAACTTGAAGTGCCCCTAATACCGTTTTATCCACATGACCGCCTCGAATAATCGTAAAGGAAAGCGAACTGTCAAAAAAGGCACCTCCAGGTAAAATCGTTACGGGAAGCCCTCCGGCATTGACTATGTCAGGATTTTCTTCACCTTTTGCCGCTGCCGGTCCCAACCCTACAAAACCATTTTCAGACTGAAAGGTTATTTGCATTTCCGCATCAACATAATTGGCGACGAAGGTTGGCAATCCTATGCCTAAATTGACGACATCACCTTTATTGAGTTCTTTTGCGACACGCTTTGCAATGGTTTCAATAATTTGCGCTTTATCCATTTTAGCGGCCTCCTTTGACAATGAAATTTACAAAGATACCGGGCGTCATAACATCATTTGGATTGATTTCTCCAATTTCAACGATTTCATCCACTTCGGCAATGACAAGTTCTGCCGCAGTTGCCATTACGGGATTGAAATTGCGTGTTGAGCCGTTATAATACAAGTTGCCCGCTTTATCAGCTTTCGATGCCTTTAAGAGTGCAATATCAGCTTTTAGCGGCATTTCAAGCAAGTAATCCTGCCCATTGATCTCCAGTTTTCTCTTGCCTTCTTCAACAGGCGTCTTTAAGCCTGCTTTTGTCAGTACACCGCCAAGTCCCGCGCCGCCTGCTCGAATACGCTCTGCAAGTGTTCCCTGCGGTACGAGCTCGACTTCGAGTTCTCCGGCATTCATTTGTCGGCCTGTTTCAGGATTCGTACCGATATGCGTTACAATGGCCTTTTTAATTTGTTTATTCACAACCAATTTGCCAATTCCCAGTTCAGGTGTTACGGTATCATTTGAAATAATTGTCAGATCTTTTACGTTATTTTCAATCAGCGCTTCAAGTATGCTATTGGGCCCGCCGACACCGATAAAGCCGCCGATCATAACGGTTGCACCGTCACTCACCATCTCAGCTGCTTCTTGCAATCCTATGATTTCTACCATTTTTCCCTCCGTCATTAAGCGTTGTCAATGTGTTAAAGGTTTTCCAGCATCAGCGACATTCCCTGTCCTCCACCAATGCAAAGTGTAACGAGTCCTGTTTCTGCACCACGCTGTTTCATGGCATATAGCAGTTTTGTGATGAGAATTGCGCCTGTAGCACCTGTAGGGTGCCCAATAGCGATTGCACCGCCGTTGACATTGACGCGGGACAGATCAAATGGCAATTCCTTTAAAACGGCTAAACTCTGCGCCGCAAAAGCTTCGTTGAGTTCTATCAGATCAAAATCGCTCAATTTTGTTCCCGTTAGTTTCATTAACTTTTGTGTTGCAGGTACCGGTCCGATGCCCATGATATCAGGGTCACAGCCAGCCGATGCCCAGCCTCGAATTCTCGCTAAAGGCTTTAACCCAAGTGCTTTTGCTTTTTCTGCACTCATCAACACAACAGCTGCACCTGCATCGTTAATCGTTGAAGAATTGCCTGCTGTTACCGTGCCGCCTTTTAAAAATGCGGGTTTGAGTTTCTGTAGATCTGCTATTGTCGTATTGCCTTTAATGCCCTCATCTTTACTGACGATTTGTACACCTTTGCGCGTGGTTATTTCGACCGGTACGATTTCGTTGTCAAACAGCCCTTCCGCTTGTGCTCGCGCCGCTTTCTGCTGGCTCTGCAATGCGAAGGCGTCCTGTTCTTCTCTCGATATGCTGTATTTTTCTGCAAGGCGTTCTGCTGTCATTCCCATGCCAAACAGCAAGTCCTGCAATAAGTCATTACAGGTTTGTTCACCCATTCTGAAACCCTTGCGTGCATTTTTTAAGATATAGGGAATTGCAGACATGTTTTCCATCCCCGCAGCCAGCATGATATCATTTTCACCGCCTTTTATCAGCGCTGACGCCAATGAGACACTTTTAACACTTGATGCACAGTTTTTATTGACGGTAAATGCGGGAATCTCAATTGGAATCCCTGCTTCAAGTGCTGCTTCTCTTGCAGGATTTCCCTTTGGTTCCGTTCCCATGATATGTCCGACGATGACCTCGTCAAGATCGCCTGCTGCAACACCACTTCTTAAAAGTGCTTCTTTCATCGCAATGGCACCCAGCGTTTGAGGTTTTACACCTGACAGCGCACCCAAAAAACTGCCAATCGGGGTTCTCGCTGCGCCAACGATTACGACTTCTCGATTCATAGTTGTCCCTCCTTAACTACAGTGATTATCTGTACACCTTAATAGATATGCAAAGGTGATGCCAAATTTTTAACAATCTTTTGCTGCGCTTAATCCATTGCAATAACACCATTTCACCCTTTTTTATATTTTGGGCAAACACCAATGTGTCGCCTCAGCACTACACTAAATACTCATTCAAAGGCATGTTTTATAGAAAAACCGACGAATCGCGGCGAAACTGGGCAATAAAAAAGTGTTGCGCTCATGCTACACCCAATTAATGAGTGTACATATCACACAACACTTTTCGTTATCCCTTTAATCCATATAAACATATTGGTTTGATTAATGCCCGCTAAAGCATCTCGTAACCCATTTTTGCAATTAACGTGAAAGAGACGATCACAAAAATCGGTTTGATAAATTTAGAGCCCCTTGTCACAGCTAAATGTGTGCCCACGCGTGCGCCAAACATCATAGAAATCGCCATGGGGATACCATATTTAAAAGCAACCTGCCCGTTAATGAGAAAGAGTAATATCGCAGCCAAATTACTTGCTAAATTCAACACTTTTGCATTGGCTGCCGCTTTTTTAAAGTCAAAGCCAAAGAGATGAATAAGGGTGAAAATTAAAAACGATCCCGTTCCCGGTCCAAAAAAACCGTCATAAAAACCAATGAGCCCGGCAAAGCCTCTACCTTTCCAAAGTTGTTTATGGGAAGGCTCTATATAATGATCTTCAAGTCCTAGATTTTTATTCATGAGCGTATAAATGCCAATGATGCCGACGAGGAAAATAATAAGAACTTTTAAAAAATCCGGATTCACACTTAAAACAGCATTGACGCCAATTACGGAGCCTATAAAAGAAAAGGGCAGCAGCGTCATCAATAGTTTTTTATTGAGATTGCCCGACTTAAAATAGTGATAAGCACTATTCATCGCGCCTGTACTTGATGCCAATTTATTGGTACCAAGCGCCAAGTGTGTTGGAATCCCCGTTGCAATAAGCGCTGGCAAGCTTATCAGTCCGCCGCCTCCAACCATTGAATCAACAAGTGCTGCAAAGAAACCTGCTATACAAATGATGACAATCACATTTTCCTCCCATTATAATTGACTTATATATGTCCAGTTATTTAACTGCTCTGATCTCAATTGTTCTATAAACGACGAAAAAAAGTGCTGGTGGTGCTCTATCGCCTTTGAAAAACTTTGAAAATATTCAATAAGCAATGGTTTGTCAAAGCCGACATCATTGCCTGCATTCCCAATCAAATCATATGCCATCATGCCATAGCGCATCACAAAGAGACAATAAGCATCAAAGATATCATCCACTTCGGTGAATGGAAACAAATTTCGAAAACTTAAATTGATAAAATAATTTTCAAAAATATAGGTATTTTGATCAAAATAGTCGTTAAACGTCTTTTCTGCTATTGCCAATGCATCTTTCGAGGCATGTTCATAAAACGATCTCGCATTAAAATGCCACTTGCGGTAACGCGTACTAACGATTTGTGCGTCAACATTAAGCTTTTTAAATGCCATATGAATAAATTCAGATTCCCAAAGCTTGCCAAAGGCATCCTTTGACGGCAATACGGCCTTTTTCCCCTGAGGTTTCTCACGCACCTGCCATAGATAGTGGCCAAGTCTGTAGAGTCTTTCTGTAAAAGCATTCTTTCGATCGCTTAAGATTTCATTTGAAGCATTGCGTATTGCTGTCAGACTGGCAACAGGCGTTCCAGCATATTGAGGCGCTTTTTGAAAGACATCATAGGTGATGATTGGCAGCCGCATCGGCGCAACGCCTTCTTCAAAGACGATGCCTTCTTCCAAAAAGAGATACTGCCTCAACGCTTCAGGGCATGAAGGAGACAGTGACATTTCGATACTGCCGTTCACTTGATTGAGAATTCTTGGATATAAGCTGCAAACATTGGACAAATAAGACTCACCATATGCAGCCTGCATGCGGCAGAGTCTGTTTTCGTCCAAAAAAGCGCAGTTTTGCTGCTTTGTCAATTTGACAGCGGCATAATTGATTTCTGGCGCATCACAATAATCATTGCGTCGAACGGACTGGTGAATGATCGGCGTTAATTCAGGATGCTGAATTTTCTGATACTTTCTATACGTTCGATCGTCGAGATCGACGAACCATCCCATGCAGCAATTATCCTCACAGTCACCTGCAATACAGGCAAAGTGACGATAATAGACAGGACGGATATATTTAAGGTTCCTCATTTTCACCTCTTGAAACAGCCAACCGGGCAGCATCTTTACATCATGCATTCCGGTTTTTATTGAGCTTTTCTATTATACTACAAATTCACCGATTTGTTTTGACTTTATTGTGGTATGATACTATTATTCAGGAGGTAAATATGTGTACAGCAGTTATCGCTTATAAAATTCATCCCAATTATCCACTGATCCTCTTATCCAACCGTGACGAATTCTACAGTCGGCCAACGAAGGATGCCGGCTTTTGGGAACACGCACCTCAAATATTGAGCGGCATTGATCTCGAAAAAGGCGGTACGTGGCTTGGAATCACACGGACAGGTTATTTATCCTTATTGACAAATTATCGTGATTTTTCAAAACACGTTGAAGAACCATTATCTCGCGGTCTTTTAACAAAAAAATATTTGGAAAACCCCATGCCTTTTACTGATTATGCTGCTAGTCTTTCAGCAGCCAGCCATGAATATAATCCCTATAATATTATATTCGGCAGCTTTGACGATCTCGGCTATTACAGTAATATTTCGGATAAGCCCATCTCGTTAGAACCGGGCATCTACGGTCTCAGCAATGGCCTTCTCAACGATCCGTGGCCAAAAGTCTCAACGGCAATGGAAGCACTTAGAGTCTATATAGAACTTGTCAATCCCGATGATACGCTTGATGAAGAAACGCTTTTCAGCATTCTTTCTTCACAAGTAACATACCCGCTTGAAGTACTCCCTAAAACAGGGATATCCGAAGCGCTCGAGGTCGATCTTTCTTCGATCTTTATTGAACTGGACACATACGGCACTCGCATGCAAACGCTGTTGTATGTTGATAACCTGCGAAACGTCACCTTTACAGAGCGCGCACGTCAAAACGATCGGGAATGGTCCGAACACCGCTTTGCCTTTCGATGCTGGCGCTAATCTCCGCGATTATAAATGCTTATTATAAAAGATTTGAAACATCATTTTGATATCTTTTTTTATGAATAAGCGGCTGACGCAATATGACGTCAGCCGCTTAATTTTCTTTTTATCACTTTTGTGGGCACTTCAAAATCGATTGAGGAAGCCCTTAGCGTTTTTAAATTTTAATCTTGCTGCCAGTTCTTGCAGACATCAACCCACTTGGGTTCATTGACGTACTGCGTCAATTCGTCTGGCGTCAGCTCAATAGCAGAATTGGCACTGCCGCATGCGGGAAAAACAGTCTCAAATCTTTTTAATGAAACATCCAAGAAAACAGGCGGATTATGCTTCAAAGCAAACGGGCAGACACCTCCAACCGGATGTCCTGTCATTGGTTCTACCTCTTCGAATTTCAGCATACTCGCTTTAACGGCAAATTCATCTTTAAATTTTCGATTATCAATGCTGGCATCACCTGCAACGACAACAATAATAGGTCCTTCTTTTCCTTTAATGGAAATGGTCTTGGCAATTCTTGCAGGGATCACCCCCAGTGCCTCTGCTGCAAGCGCTACTGTAGCACTTGAAACATCAAATTCAAGCACATCTGTTTCGCGGCCAAATTCCTTAAAGTATGCTTTTACTTCTTTAATAGACATCTTTAACTCCTTCTGTTTCCAACAAATGAATAATCCGCTGCTGTATAATTTCTTTAATCATTTGATTCTCAGCAACAGGGTATTCTTTTGTATTATAGTATTCTACAACATCGATGATGTCCATATTCAAATCACTTAGTACATTTGTAATCCCTGTGATTGTATGTCCCATGCTTTCTTTCGTGGTCCCCCTACAAACACCTAAGACAATTGCTTTTTGCTTAATCGGCTCTGGTGATTTTCTGCGTTCAAATCCTAAATAGAAAGTCCTGTCTAAAAAGGCCTTCATTTGGGCTGACATATCATAGTGGTATGTCGGTGATGCAAAAATAACGCCCTCTGCATCATTGAGCGATTTAACCAATTCAGCTGTTTCATCGTGCACATGACATTCACCTGTGGTTAGGCAGGTTTCGCAGCCATCACACGTTACAATACCATCACTCGGCAAATAAACTTTTTCTACCTCTTTTTCAACCGTACCAAGTGCTTCGAGCATATAGTCAACCAGTCGATCTGTATTTTTTCCAGGCCTTGAACTGCCAACGATAGCAAGCCATTTGCGTTTCATATAACACCTCTTTTTTTATTAAGATAATGCCATTTGTTTTTCTACCAGTCTTACAGCGTGCTCAATTGCCACAGGGCATTTCTCCGCTATGAGGCCTTTGGCTTCAATAATCGCCCGCTCCTCGGGAATCGAACTATTATAACCATCCAAGATATCCTGACAGCGCACTGCCTTCTGCAGCACCTTAAACTCACTGATAAAATTTGTCGTCATTTCACCGACGCGCTGCTTCTCTTCAGGGCTGTCCTCCTGGTCATAACCATTATACATGCCGATTGCCATTAGCGCTCCCGTCAATGCACCGCAGACTTCTCCCATTCGCATGCCGCCGCCAAAACAGGCTGCAATGCGCAGTGCTGCTTTTTGATCGATTGACAAATCCTCTGAAAAAGTGGCAAAAACTGCCTGACTGCAACTAAACCCCTTTTCACGCAATGAAAATGCTAACGCTACTCTATCCATCATGACCTCCCTTGCTGTTATATAACATTGTACCACCATTTAGAGGAACACTCCATAGCTTAATCGTGTTTACAAATGCAATGATTGGGCATACAATATATGTAAACCATCACATTTTGAAAAGGAGGCATTGCTATGAACGGTTTTGTCACTGTCACTTTCGAAGCATTTGCTGAATGTATTGACCTAGCTAGCGGGGAACCAGATGCATTCAAAGCGCTTGTGCTTAAAAGAATGGGTGATTGCAATGGCGTCACGGTAACAGATCACGACAATCCATGCTTTTCTATTCAATTTAAAGAACCAAAGACGTTACAGACATTTGAACATCTTGACGATTATGTTCAAGAACTGGATCACTGGTTCTAAACAGACCACGATTTTGTCCGGATTTGATTAAATCTGGACTTTTTCATTATTCAGCTTTTCAACCTGTTATGTAGCGTTCAGATCCCCACTAAATTTTTATATCCAACAGTTCTGCACATGTTCATTATAAAAAAACACCTTTACCGCATTGGTTTTACGCCATACGACAAAGGTGTTTTATTATTTTGT
Source organism: Clostridiales bacterium (assembly GCA_030446305.1). GTDB lineage: Bacteria > Bacillota > Clostridia > Peptostreptococcales > Acidaminobacteraceae > Fusibacter. The sequence goes on from JASUSA010000042.1 coordinate 20,908, forward strand.
TACGCTTCTTCCCAGTTGTGGTACACGTTTTGAACGTCATCATTGTCCTCTAATAGATCAATGAGCTTTTGCATGTATTTAATATCGTCCTCATCTGAAAGCTGCGACATCGTTTGCGGCAAGTATCTAAGTTCCGCCATCGAAAACGCATATCCCTGCTCTGCTAACGCATCCCGAACCGCCGCAAAATCAGATACATCTGTGATAATTTCATAATAGCCTTCTTCAATTGACAAGTCTTCAGCACCCGCTTCGATAATTGCCATTTCTACTGCTTCATCATCCATGCCATCCTGCTTGTCGATGACGAGAACGCCTTTGCGATCAAACATGAAGGAAACACAGCCATTTGTTCCGAGATTACCTTTGCCTTTAACAAAATAACTGCGGACATCCGAGGCCGTTCGATTGGTGTTATCCGTAAGACACTCGACGAGTACAGCCACACCACCGGGACCATAACCTTCGTAAGTTAATTCTGTAAAGACGGCGCCATCGTTATCACCAGCACCTTTTTTAATTGCTCTATCAATATTGTCATTCGGCATATTGATGGCCTTTGCCTTTTCAATAGCACTCTTCAATGCAGCATTGTACTCGGGGTCGGGTCCACCTTCTCTCGCCGCTACCATGATATAGCGTCCAATTTTCGTGAATTCTTTAGCTTTTTTGGCATCTTGCTTGCCTTTTCGATTGATGATTGTCCCTATTCTTCCCACGTTCGTTCTCTCCATTTCTTGAGTTTATGTGCAAAAATATCATAGCACATTCCGTACGCTAAATAAAGTCATTCCTTTGTATATCTAAAAATCTAAATAACTGAACACCTGGCGTCTGCCTTAATCGTCTCGCAATAATGTTTCTGCAGAAAACGTCATTTCCGCTTCTGTCGGCATCCAGTCATAACCAATTTTTACAATGCGATTGCCTTTACAAAATAGAAAAGTCTCAGAAGGTTCGTCACTGTAGTAAAGCTGATATGCCACATCTGCCTGCCAAATGCTCGCATCTATCTCTCGATAGCGATTGGTCTTGAACCCCTCTTCCACTGCATAATCATCAACATACTGCTGCAAGTAGTAATCAAAGCAGTAATCAAAGAGCCAATCGTATTTTACATCAATAATATCATAATACATCGTCAGAACATCAGGATCAAAGGTATAATCTCTCTGATCATACTGCTGCCAGCGCAACAGAATAGAATTATTATCACGCGCTTCATAGCTGTAGTCATCAAATTCCGTCGCCTTTAACTGTTCAACAATGAGCGGCATGGGATCGTCGTGGACATACCGCGTATGCTTTGTCCCATTTGGCGATGAAAATGTACGTTCAACAGCAGTGGATTGATGTGCTCTATGATAATCAACAAGTTTAAAAACAAAAGTCGTCAACAATCCCATCATGATAAAGGATAAAACAATGGCACTGATAACCGTCACCGTCATATTGGTCTTTCTCGAAACGCCAACCGCTTTTAATTTCGTTTTTATATAATTGACACCGAAAATAACCATTGTGATCAGTCCAATGCTGGCAATGCCAATCCATATATACTGATCCTCATAAAGTGTCATCAGCATCCAGAGAAAGACGCCTATTGACAAAAGGAGTAAAACCTTGTTTAGATTTCGATGCCCTTTCGTTGGCATGCATGTGCCTCCGAGTTCAGTTGCTTTTTTGGATGCCCGCCACCACTTAAAGTAGCCAATTAAACTGATAAACCCGCTTATTGCGACAATACTCCACGCAAAGATAACACTGAGGTATACATTATTCGAAAGCTGCATAATCGGCATTCGCATTATACTGCTGACCTGCATCAGTATTTGAAAAATTGCCAATACGATTAACACCACCGTACTTGGCAAAAAATTTTTCTTCATCGCCTGATGAATGCTGTTAAGTTTCAGTGCTTCATCGGTTTCAATTGGAATTGCGTCCTCAGAATCCGTATAAAAGATTTGCATCTGCGCCCATGTAACAGCCAGTTGATAACCGCACTCATTGCAATAATCGTAAAACCGTTCTTGATTCGAAGATGGATATGGCGAAAAATCAGATGCCTGCGCAAAATACGTGATTGTATAGTGCCGCTCTGTAGGATCAATTCGTTTATATTGCCAGTAAAAAGGGGTTATTTTCTCAATATGCCAGCCTTTTCGCGCCATGTTCGCCAGATGCTTTTCAATTGCATCAAAATCATTAAATCGAAAACTCTCGATGCGTCTTTTTCGGTCTCTTTTCAATGTTATCGCCCGCCTTTATGTATGACTTTCATAATCAAATATCATCCTATTCAAACGATGATACTCACGCTGAAGTGCTTCCAATCCCATGTCTGTAATAATATAGCTGCGCTTGCGTCCTTCAACTTTCGTTTCTCGAATCATTTGCGCCTGTTCAAACTGCTCCAGAAGATTGTACAGCGTTCCTGGACCAACGATTACCCGCTCATTTGTCATCAGCTGTATCCGCGTCATAATGTCCATGCCGTAACACTCTTCACGTAAAACGAGCAGTATATAATACATTTGTTCCGTCAAAGTTTGAAACTTTTCTCTAGGCATTTGCATACTCCTTATTATCGAATATCGCTAATAAGATTTTAACGATCTTTATCCCTTTCGTCAAGCGGGGAATTTGAAAAAGCGTCCGGCTTATGCCAAACGCTTTTGATGGTATTCATGAAAATATAATTGTGAAAATCACCTTTGATCGTCCATGCAATCGGTTAACCGATTGCTCAAGGCTCTTTCTAAAAACTTTAAAGCTGACTATTGCGTCGGTCAAGTTCTACCATAACGCAATTGTAATAAACGGTGTCGAGACCGGCACCTTCAGATTTTTCAATAATTTCAGGTGTAAATGTACCCGGCTGGAACCAGATATTTTGAATACCAAATGCAATCACTTCATCGAGTACTTTTTCAGCGCGCTCAGGTCCAACGACAACATCAACACAGTCGACTTTTCGCGGCAAGTCCTTTAATGACGGATAGCACGGATCACCGTCGACAGTTTGATAAGCGGGGTTAACTGCATAGACTTCGTAGCCGTAGTGTTTTAACTTTTTATAGATTTTGTTTCCGAATTTGGCAGGATTATCAGTGGCTCCAACAACAGCCCACACTTTTTTGTCCAACATTTTTTGCATTAATGCTTCCATATTCATTCTCCTCTCTACATCTCGATCAATTGATTCTCTTTAAAAGTTAAATACATTTGTTCAGTCTCTCCCATCTCGACTTTACTTGCCGTCATATCGATGATCTGAGCAATAACTTGATCGTATGATTCCGGTTCGATCCTCAACTGCATGCTGACACGGTCTGAAAATGACGTTTCAGCCACAATGACAGCCGGCTGATTCATACAGTAATTTTGGATTTTTCCATGCAATGTATAATCAAAAACCATGTCTACCGACTGGTAAACACGTTTTTCAATAACACCAGCTGCTGCCAGAACGGCTTTCGCACTATCGGTATACGCGCGCACCAAACCGCCTGTACCGAGTTTAATCCCGCCGAAATAGCGTGTTATCACGAGACAAATATCGGTAATGCCTTCCTTTTTTAACATTTCCATAACGGGAATACCCGCTGTACCGGATGGTTCACCATCGTCAGAATACCGCTGTACCATATAATCAGCACCGATTAGAAATACCGGAACGTTATGGGTCGCATGCCAGTGCTTTTTGCGAATGCGTTCAATAAAATCAGCTGCTTCAACTTCCGTTGTCACTGGGCACGCGTGTCCGATAAAACGCGACTTTTGTATGAGTATCTCAACTGCCTCTTCTGCACCCACCGTTTTATAATTCTTCATCATCGTTTCCTTCATCGATTCTTTCAGAAACGAGATATTTAGCATAGCGATGATAGTCAGCTTGGTTAACCGTTGTCTTTATTTTTGTACCCATTTCTGTATAGTCTAATGATTCAACTTCATAAGTTTCACACAAATAAGAAGCAATACCGCCTTCTGCATAGGGAATAACAAAGTCAGCCGCAACCATGTCTTTAAAAATCTGCTGTTTGATTGCATCAATTAATGTCTCAAACCCGGCACCGGTCTTTGCTGAAATATAAAAGACCTTGTCATCACCGCCTTGAGGCAAAATATCTAATTTATCGATTTTATTAAATAGTATCAACTGCGTTTTTTCATGCGCCTTGAGTTCTCTGAGCACTTGATGTGTAACCGTCATTTGCATTTCATACAGTGCATCTGAAGCATCGACGACGTGTAGGAGCAGATCGGCAGAAAGCGCCTCTTCAAGGGTTGCCTTAAACGCATCAACCAGACTATGCGGCAGTTTAGAAACGAAACCGACGGTATCTGTCAAAACAAATTCTTTCTTATCTGTTAAGACGATTCGTCGATTATACGTATCAAGTGTTGCAAATAGCATGTCTTTTTCAAAAACTTGCTTTTCCGTTTCACCCACTTCTGAAATTTCTATAAATCTGTTCATAATTGAAGACTTGCCGGCATTTGTATAGCCTACCAGTGCGACGATGGGAACGCCGTTTTTTTCTCTGAGCTGTCTCTGAACGGTTCTGTTCTTCTCTGTTTCTTTTATTTGACGACGGATATCATCAATGCGCTCTTGAATTCGCCTTCTGTCTATTTCAAGCTTCTGCTCACCCGGTCCTCTCGTACCAATACCGCCTCCCGTACGTGACAGGGATTTCCCAAGGCCGGTAAGCCGCGGCAAACGATACCTGAGCTGTGCCAGTTCTACTTGCAGTTTTGCAATTTTCGTCTGTGCTCGAACCGCGAAGATATCGAGTATTAATGCCGTACGATCAATGACCTTTACATCCAGCATACCCTCTAGATTCCTAATTTGAGCACCCGATAACTCATCATTAAAAATGACGAGATTGGCATCGTATGCTAAAACCGCTGTATGAACCTCTTCAACCTTTCCGGTGCCGATAAATGTCGTCGCTTCAACAGATGCTTTGTTTTGTATCAGTGAATCCACGACTTCAGCGCCTGCAGCTCTGGCGAGCTCGGCGAGTTCCTGCATGGATGCTTCGATGTCAACCGTATCTTTGACACCTAAATTGAGTCCTACAAGGACTGCACGCTGTATGCTAAATTGCCCTGAATCCATTAATATCACCTACTTTTCATATAGTCATTATACACCAAAACCCTAATATTACAAAAAGATTATTTAAAGGCAAACCGTTTAACAGCCGATTTCAAATGTGTTATAATACATTGAAGTAATTTGCATTCATTTTGACGTCGATATGACACCAGGAGGTATCAAAAATGGAGCGAAAAAACAAGGTTTCTTCAACGCCTGCAGGCAATGGCAGAAGCCCTAAAAAGAAACGAAAAAAATCATCTTTTAACATTATAAATATCTTGAAAGTGCTGTTAATCGTTGGCGTTCTCTGTGGGATTATTGGTGGCGCTGTCGGTTATTTTTACGTCATGGGCATTCTTAAAAACATCGAACCCATTGACCCGTCGCTTATCGAAGCAACACTGACGGAAAACTCCGTGATCGTCGATGATCAAGGCCGTGTTTTGGAGCAAATTCAAAACGCAGGCGGCCTTAGAACCGTCGTTCGCTACGATGAAATGAGCGACAATCTGGTTAATGCCTTTGTCTCCGTTGAAGACAAAACATTTTGGCAGCACAATGGCTTTAACTTTATCAGGCTATTTGGTGCCGTAAAGGATTCTGTTCTCTCCGGCAAGCGAATTGGCGGAACGAGTACCATCACACAACAGCTCGCAAGAAACGTCTATTTGACCGATCGTGTGAGAGAACGCAGTATCGACCGAAAAATCGAAGAAGCCTATTATGCAATCGAACTGGAAAAATACCTGAAGAAGGAACAGATTATTGAGGCCTATTTAAATTTGATTTACTTAGGTTCAAGTGCCAACGGCATCGAAGCCGCTTCGGAGATTTACTTCAATAAGAGTGCCAGCGAACTCGATCTCGTTGAAGCCGCCATGCTGGCAGGTGTACCGAAAGAACCGCTGCGCTACGCGCCAATGATTACCAAAGAAAAAGTGGACGTCACGGAAGATGATTATATAATCGACGATTCTGACCCACTCTACACCATCGTCTTTAATACCGGTTGCATCGACCGCTATAAAACGGTTATCTATCTCATGCATGAAAATGGTTATATTTCCGATGCCGAATACGATGCAGCAAAAGAAGTGGATTTGAGAACAAAGCTCAATCCGGGACAAGCAGGCGAAGCACAGATCACATCTTATTTTGCCGATATGGTTAAAGACGATGTCATCAGTGATTTAATGGATACGTATGGTTATTCATATACAGATGCTTCCAACATGCTTTATACAAAAGGTCTTGTCATTCACTCGACAATTGATTTTGATATGCAGAAAACACTTGAGAGCAACTACGCACTGGACAATTTCACAGCATACTACAGCGAATCGACTTACAGTGCTGTAAAGGCATTCCAAAGTGCTTATGGCCTTTCTTCAGATGGTATTGCCGGACAGACGACACTTGCAAAAATTGCCGAGGTTTCGGATCTTAATCTTTCACTCTTTACACAAAATATCTATAAAAAAGGCGTTTCCGCTGAAGAAGTCATTGAACTCAATCGCGTCCTTTACGAAATGGGCTACTACTCCAATAATGAAAATTTCCCAAGGGTAACGGTTCGCATAGATTCCGAAGGTAATATTATTTCACAGGAAACAAAGCGAATATTGCTTTATCGACAAGCTAACTTTGTTGATGCCAACAAGAATTTGGTCATTCCCGCTTCTGATTATCAGTTTGACAGCGAAGGCAATCTCGTCCTCTTCAAAAATAAACGCCTGAGTTTTTATCCGCATTATCAGGATGACCAGCTCGTCAGTATTCAAGTGGTTGTCAAAGAAACCTATACGTATGACAATGGCGAAGATGCAGATGCCAAGCTTTCTGCCGGCACGCATAACATCTCCGGACTCTATACTTATGAAGGTCGTGATGTCTTCATTCCAAATGAATACAAATCATTTGATGAAAACAAAAACGTTATCGTCGATAAATCATTTTTCACTGAAAACCCAGAATTTTTCACGATTGATGCAAACAACAATCTTCTCGTCGGCGAAAGTGATTACTACATCAGCAGTACGGGCATTATTCAGCCTCAATCGGCAATGGTTATTATTGATTACCGCTCCGGTGAACTCAAGGCCATCGTTGGCGGACGAAACATTACTGGGCAAAAAATATACAACCGCGCAACCAATCCACGTCAGCCCGGTTCCTCCATTAAGCCGCTGGGGGTCTTTACGCCGGCAATTGATTCAGGCAAGTATACGGCAGCATCTGTCCTTGACGATATTCCAGTTTACCTCAGCGGTGATCCCAATACGCGCTGGCCTGTAAACTGGTATGAAAATTCAAGCAGTTACTCAAAGTATTGGGGCCTCGTCACGCTGCGCGAAAGTGTTCAGTGGTCTATTAACGTTACCGCTGCATTAATTGCACAGGATTTAGGTGTCGACACATCAATTGCATACCTTGAAAAATTTGGCATAACCTCTTTGGTCAAAGAAGGTGCCAGCAACGACTACAACCTTTCTGCCGTTTCACTTGGCGGTATGACCAAGGGTGTTTCACCAATAGAAATGACAAGTGCTTATGGCGCCATTGCCAATAAGGGCGTACGCAATGAGACCATCACCTATTCCAGCGTGGAAGATCGTTCCGGCGATATTATCCTAGAAAACAAGCAGGATAAAACGTATGTCGTCGATGAGAACGTCGCTTATGTTGTACAGGATATGATGAAATCCTCTGTCTTAAACGGTGTTGCCTCATCTGCCAAGTTATATCCAAATAATGATACCATTCCAGTATCGGGCAAGACGGGAACAACATCCAATAAAATGGATGCATGGTTTATTGGTTATACGCCTTACTATGTGGGCGGCGTCTGGTTTGGTAATGATATTAACATTCCGCTGGATCAGGGTTCTAAAGTTTCAGCACAGTTCTGGCAAAAGGTTATGACAGAAATCCATGCCGATCTCGAACCAATGGATTTTGAAAAACCAGATGGCGTGGTGACGGCTCTGGTGGATACAAAATCAGGTAAAAAGCCAACCGAGCTTTCCTATATGGACCCTCGCAATACCGTTACCTCAGAAGTATTTTTACGGGGAACGGAACCAAAAGAGGATGACGACGTTCACGTTGCCGGCAGCATCTGCCTTGAAAGCGGCAAACTCGCCACCGACAAGTGTCCGACGACACTTGTTGAAACACGTGTTTTTGTCAAGCGGCCGGTGCCGTATGATCCGGCAACACATCTTGACAGTGCCGGAAACCCAATGTATCCAGGCGACTGGATTTACGAATTGCCAACAGAAACCTGCGATATTCACAATAGCATCAATATTGACATATTTGACTATACAGGTTATGAAAATGTCGTTCCCGCTGTAACATTCCCAGACGGCAGCCGAATTGTTCAAAGGCCATTCTATATTGAGTTAACAGACGGTCAAAAGATCTTGCTGCCTGTCAGTACGAAAATTCTTGCAGACAACACCGTGATCTTCCCTGACAATTCGACATTGCCTTCCTATATGGTCAAGAGCATTCCAATTTTTGACCTACAGGATTACAATCAAGGCTCTACTTCTACGCCAGATGTCAATAATGCCATCAACGAAATTGACGACAACAGCAATGTGAAGGAAGATGACTTTGCTAATTAATTTGTCTCTTGTATGTTCATGCTGAAAATGCACAGTTTCTTCCTACATCAATAGGATTCATCGATCATCGTATTTTAAGCATAACTGCGTTTTAAGGAAATCGTTTGGCATGTGAATCGTGTTAAATGCGTTAAAAGTAAACCGTGTTACAGGTGAATAGTTCAAATGTAAATAGTTCAAATGTAAATAGCTCAAATGTGAATAGTACAATTGTGAATGGTTCGAATGTGAATGGTTTATATATAAATTCTATTTTAAGTTAATTGTATTTTAAAAGGATGTATCATTTCATGTCATGATACATCCTTTTTACGTTCTTTTTATGTTCTTTGTTTGGCGTTAAATCCATCGTTTGAGAAACAAGGCTATCGATAATTCTGTCCTTTCCCTTTATAACCTGCGTTCTCTTTCGTGCTATTCAACAGCGGTTCTAGGATCTATTGCAAGCTTTTCCCAGACGATAATAAAGGTTTCTGCTGATTCCACCGCTCGGCCAATTAACCCTTCAACGTCCAGTTTGCCTTCTGAATAAACGAGTTTTTCGACTTTTGGCTTGGTGACCACTTTTTCAGGAAGAAATACGGTACAGCAGTCTTCAAACGGCAAAATAGATGTTTCAAATGTCTCAATTTTTTTTGCGACATCGATAATATCCAGTTTATCATAGGCAATCAAAGGTCTTAAAATTGGCAGTGACACAGATGCATTTGTCGCTGTTAAACCTTCCATGGTCTGACTAGCTACCTGACCGATATTTTCGCCTGTAATAAGGCACTGACATCTGTTTTTCTCCGCAATTTTTTCAGCAATCCGCATCATAAAGCGTCTCGAGAGAATCGTCATTTCTTCTTCAGGACAATGTTCTGCAATGCTTTGCTGGATTTCCAAAAGATTGACACTATGGATTTTTAAACGCTGTGTGTAACGCGTCAAAGTCTTACCCAAATCCAGTACTTTTTCAAAAGCGCGTTCGCTGGTAAAAGGATACGAATGAAAATGAACCGACTCTAATTCAACGCCTCGCTTCGCCATCTGGTAACCGGCAACCGGGCTGTCGATACCGCCAGATAGCAAAAGCATTCCCCTACCAGCCGAACCGAGTGGTAAACCGCCTGGCCCAGGTATTTTATCTGAAAAAATATAAGTCTTATCGCGCACTTCAAATTGAAGTGTGCAGTCCGGATGATGCACATCAACTGAAATGTCGCCATTGGTCTGACTTAAGATATACGCACCAATTTGCTTGCACATTTCCGGCGACGTCATAAAAAAACCTTTGTTGCTGCGGCGGGCTTCAACCTTAAATGTTTTGATGCCCTTTGTCGCCATAAGGTGTTTAATTTCTGCTAATCCCTCTGTTTTCATCATTTCAAAGTCATTTTTAATGCATTTTGCAACACTGACCGAAACAATGCCGAATATACGCGTAACGGCTTTAATGACTGCACCTTGATCTTCTTCAGATGAAGCAATAAATAAACGTCCGTGCTGGTCGATAACCTTTGCCGATTCAATCTTTGACAGACTTTTTTGAACACTTTTAATTAGTTTTTTTTCAAAAAATCTGCGATTATTTCCCTTTAGAGCCAATTCACCATACCTAACCAATATCAATGTATCCATTTTTACCTTCTCTTCGTCATTTTTCTAAGCATTTTATATATTTTCAGCATTTCAGAGGCTGCTTGATTGATCTCATCAAGGGTGTTCAGTGCACTAAATGAAACCCTGATCGTTCCTTCAATTTGTTTGTCTGGAAGTTTCATCGCCGTCAGCACATGTGAAAACTGATTTTTTTTCGAATTGCATGCGGAACCAGTTGAAACATAGATTCCGGACATCTCCAGACTGTGCAGCATGACTTCCCCTTTGATACCATCAAAAGAAAGGCTTAAGATATATGGCGACTGCACTGCCCCTCCATTAACATGAATACCCGCTTCACCATTGAGCTGTTCAATCATCTGTGCCCTTAACGTCTCCACGTATTCAGCGTGTTCACGCATTGCTTCACAGGCACCTTTTGCAGCAGCACCAAATGCAACGATGCCGACGGTATTTTCCGTGCCCGGCCTTATCCCACGTTCCTGACCACCGCCAAATGTTCTTGGTTTTACATCAATGCCGTCGCGGAAAATTAGCGCGCCAGTTCCTTTTAAACCATTGATTTTGTGACTGCTGATCGTCAATAGATCAATACCGAGTGCATTCATATCAATGGGGGTTTTACCATAGGCTTGAACTGCATCAACATGAAATTTTATCTTTACACCATTTGCTTCATTGTATTTTGCTATCATTTCGCCAATTTCATCAATTGGCTGAACAGTACCGATTTCATTATTGGTATGCATAATGCTGACCAGTTGTGTTTTATGATTAAGTGCTTCTGAAAGCGCTGTCATATCAATTTTGCCAAAAGAATCAACTTCCAGGAAGACGACATCATACCCTTCTTTCGACAGCATCTGCATCACATTAAGAACAGAAGGGTGCTCAAATGACGTTGTAATTAAACGGCCGCGTTCCTGTCGAATACTGCCGAGAATCGCAAGATTGTTTGATTCTGTTCCACCGGATGTAAAAATGACATTTCTTTCGTTGACATTAAGTGATGATGCAATTGTTTCTCTGGCTGCACGTATTGCTTTTTCAGCTTGAAGACCCATGCGATGCAAAGATGACGGATTGCCATAGCTGGTGGTTAATACTTCCTGGATTGCCTCCCGTACTGTAGCACTTACAGGTGTCGTCGCACTATGGTCCAAATAAATTGTCATGCTGTTTCCTCTTTCATTTTTTTGATATGGGCGGCCTATTTCGATTTATGTCAAAATCATCATACGACATATTTGTCACATGCCTTTTAAAACCAGCCTACTTATTATATAATATTTTTTGCAAATTGAAAATAATCACCTATCGGAGGTACACATGAAAAAGAAAGTTGCCGTCGTCTTTACAGGGGGAACGATCTCAATGAAAGTGGATGATCGCATTGCAGCTGCAATTCCCGCTTTATCCAGTGAAGAAATCATGTCAATGGTCACCAATATTGATCGTGTCGCAAATATTGAAATCGTTAATTTCGGCAGCTATCCGGGTCCTCATATGACGCCTGATAAAATCTTAAAGCTGTCAAAAGATGTTCAGGAACTCATTAACCGCAATGATATTGATGGTGTTGTCATTACGCACGGGACGGATTCACTTGAAGAAACTGCATACTTCCTAGATTTAAATATTAATCCGTCAAA
>JASUSA010000105.1 GCA_030446305.1 Clostridiales bacterium
GTGAGCACTTGATCGTCTCCTTCGCTAAACTTAAGCGTCAAATTCGTATCCCCTTCACTTAGTGCTTCAAGGTATGAAGTGAGAATTGTTGCAGTTGTGCCTGACACGGTATAATCCGTATCTGCTATAAGTTCAGTACTGCCGTTATAAATGCCCGTAAGTGCATTTTCATTAAGCACTAATGCTACTGAGATATCTGCATAATTACTACTGCCACTGTATAAATCAAAGGTAACTGAATTTGGACTAATGGTGCTGCTAAGAGGCTCCGTTGCTGGAAATACGGCTGTGATGATACCGCTATTCGCTTCATTGGTTACACTTGTCGCACCTGCCACGGTAAAGTAATTCTCCGTAACGCCTTCTAGTGTGTAGCCCGTCTTCGGTGTTAAAGTAATCGTTGTGGTATAAGCTGTAGCCGCTGCAAACGAATTGTCATCGGGGCGCCACGTTACTGTTCCCGTATACTGATCTGTTTCAGTGATCGTCGTCACGGGAGCCGCATTTTTAACAGGTGGCGTGACGCCTTCAATTGCTGCGATATCAACAGCAGGTGTCGTATCCACGACAGATATGGTTAACGTTTGATCTTTTCCGCCACTAAACTTAAACGTCAAGGTGGTATTCCCAACGGGCAGCGTTGAGAGGTATGATTGGTGAATCGCAAAAGCTAGCAGCATATCATAATCCTCATTCAAAATCAATTCATTTTCACCGTTGTAAACACCCGTAAACGTATAACCTGAAAGGGTCATGTTCAAAAGGATCGCTCTATAACCTGCACTGTCCGTGTAGCGATCAAAGGTAGCTGTGGATTTACTGAGTTCAGCACTTATTACGTCTACCGTTACATTGATGGCAGTGCTTAAAGATACGGCGTCAGGATTGACAACACCTTCGGGCAACGTCACTGTACCGCTTACAACAAATGTCTGTTCTTCTGTTTCAGTTGTATCATAGCTACAAGCATCCACATCCCATGTCACAGCCGCGTCGACATCTCCAAGATCTGTCACCATGGTAACGGTTTCAGGCAATCCCAAAGCAGTTGCCGATTTTTCTGTTGCAGCCTTGACACCTGTGACATCACTTGGCGCCGTTATACTTTGAAGTGTTTTTAATGCTTCTACTGTAAAGCTGATATCAAATGACTTTGGCTCAATATTATCGCCCGATATGCCAATTGTTGCCGTATAAGTACCTGTGTCTAAGCCAACATCCGGTGTGACGCGAATAGTCGATACACCATCGACAGCCATGTTTAAAAATGACGTTCTGTCCAGTGTAAAACAATCACTGTTTGTGCCGCTAAGCGCCAGCGTCATCGGCCCCGTCGTTTGATTCCCATCGTTTGTCAGTGTGAAATCAAAATAAGGCGCTTCTGTATAGCCCACAAATTTATTCGTAAAGGTATAGGTCTCCGTTTGATTAAAGGCGACACTGTACACCGGCATCGGCGTTATTTCAATTACTGCGCTATAGGTTTCATCTATATTCTCATTCGATATTTCAAGAAAAGTTTCATAATCTGTTGGGAGAAGTCCAATTTTAGGACTTACGGTAACCGTATAGCTCTCCCCTTTCTCGATGCTGGGAATTGTCGTAACCGAATAGTCAAAAAAACCGTCTAAATCATCTATTAAGGTTAAATCACCTGTCGCCTTCGCGCCCGTATTTGTTACAACAAATGACGCCTCCGGTGCCGTTTCATAGCCTTCCTCAATGGGATCAAATACATAAAACCTTGGACTTACCGAAATGTTATATGCGATTACATCAAACAGCACCACTTCTTTTGAGTAGTCCCCATGTGTTGCAATCAGCGTGGCATCTCCGCCGTTGTCTGATATCGTAACATGTCCTGAATCATCTAAACTTAATCCATCTGACCAGTCTGGGTCAAGCGCCCATGCTACGTCATTTACCATACTCACTGAAAAATCCGTGTAGACGGCACTTCTCGACTCATAATCTGTCGTATCAACACCTCTGAGAAAGATGGGTGCTGCCGAAACAATAGCCACATCGGTATCTGCCATACCGACCAATCTTGGATAAGTCCCCGTTGTAAACTGCCAAATTGACTCATCCCAGCCGCTAAAGGCGTTCCCCGTCGTCATGTCTGAGGTCAATAGTGCCGTTCCATTGCCACCTGATAAATATCCTGGGTCAATGCTGGTATACATTTGAATATCATAGTAATTCCCGCTCATTGTCCCGCCAAGATACTCACCGACAATGCCGCCATCGACATCAGAGCGGCGAACACTGCCTGCGCTATAACAATTCAGTACCGTACTATCACTGCTCCCCGCGATCCCGCCGGCATTATCGCCATAGCTCACGATTAAACCAACATTATAGCAATTGCTGATTTCACTCGTCGTGGTATTGTTGCCAGTTATGCCGCCGGCATTCCCATCGCCGCTGTAAACATATCCCGCATTGTAGCACTTTGTAATCGTTGAAGTCGTATTAATGCCAGCAATACCACCAACTTCAGTCATTGTCCCTTCCACATCACCTGTGTTATAGCTCTCTCTAATGATTGATACTGGATTATTTTTTCCGGCAATACCGCCAACATACTGCGTGCCTTTAATATTGCCTGTATTATAGCAGTTTTCGATAATACTGCCTTGATAGTGATAACCTGAGATCCCGCCGACATGACTGCCGCCGCCCTTTACATCTGCCGTATTATAACAGTTCGATAGGGTCATCGCCTTATACGATTGTCCAACGATCCCGCCAACTGCCACAACACCTGAAACCTTACCGGTATTGTAACTGTCACTGATAATGCCATTGATTGAGGATTTACTCAATAAACCACCCACGTAAAAGCCAAGACCTACAACACTGCCCGAATGATGAGAACCCGCAATATCAAAATCCCCACTGTAGCCTACAAGCCCACCTGCATAACTATTACCTTCTGAGGTGCCAATAATACTGCCCGTTTGATAGCAGTCTGTCATGCTGCCGCCATAACTTCTGCCGACAATACCACCAACATAGGAATAGCCAAATACATAACCGTTTTCGACAGCGATGTTTTTAAATGTGACATCGGCGCCGTAACCTGTGAGACCGAAGAGGCCTTGGTTCTTTTCTTCTGAATGGGTATAAAGACCGCTGATCGTAAAACCATTGCCGTCAAAGGTACCATCAAAGCTATGAACGACCTCACCAGCGTCATCATAATAACCAATCGGCGTCCATTCACTCAATGCAAAGGGAACCGTTTCCGTCGTCGTCGTACTGGTATCGTCTAAATAAAACGCCCCCGCGGTACTCGCCGAAAAGTTAAATGTATAATTATCACCTGACCAATCACCAAGCGCACCCGTACCGATCCAGTAAGTATCGGTGCCGTCGGAGACCTTCATCAGTCCCGTATCCGATTCAAAAGTAAGGATAATCCCTTCATTCAAGTTAATATCGGCGGACAGATAAAACGTCACGCCTTTCATTGTTTTGTGTCCATCGTTGACAGCTTCTGCCAAAGCGCTAAGTGCTTCCTTTGTGCCAATGCGATAAACGGCGCCGCTTGCGTACGTCTGTCCTTCCACATATGAAAAATCCGTCATGCCTGATGTGTCCACAGTGTCGGCATATGTCGGAAGTGCCATAATCGGCATCATCGCAAAAACCATGCACAATGAGAGCACGATGCTCAAAATCTTCTTCCCCATAAGATGCAATCTCCTTTCAACTGTTAATTCTGCATTGCCATACCGCATGCTATTTTTTAAGTAAACTCAATACTTCACTCAAGGATATTTCAACTTTGTGATCCCAGTGAATAACGGTTCCATCCGTTTCAACTCGGCGAAAAAAAGTCTCGTCACTCAAAAGGCCAAAGCGAATGGTCTGCAGTTTCGGTGCCAAATTCAGTGTGATGCTGCTGCCATTATCCAACAGCACCTCTAATTGATGTTTTGCTTTTGGATGAACCTCCAAAATCTTTACCATGTCATCACTCCTGACAAATTTTGAATCCTGTTTTTGCTCATAAAAAAACCACTATACAAAATTGTATAATGGTTTAATCATTACGTAACCTACCCACCGGGTAGTCTTTACCGTTTAGCTTCATCATTAAAGTGTTGCTTGAGCAGCGCCCTGCTCTTTATGGACAGCTTGGCAAAGATCGATTTAAGCGCAAATTTCACCGTATTTTGAGAAATATAGAGTTTATCTGCAATCTCCTTATTGGTGTGTCCCTGCGATGCCAACAAGGCAACTTCATATTCACGTTCCGTCAGCTTGTCTTTTTCTTCTGGAAAATACTTTTGCTTAACGGCTTCTTTCGCAGAAGCATAGGATTGATACAGTTCCAAAACACGTTCGGCATCCTCTCTAAATTGCTCGGAGAAAAGACGTTCTTTAAGCAGTGGTTCGAGATAATCGGCATTTTCAACAAAAGGCATATAGAGCTGATCCGGCATCGCAATACTCAGCGCCTTTTCGAGATCTGCCCTTGCAGCATCAACTCTTTTCAGCTTCCAGTTTGCAGCGGCCGCATATAGATATGTGTATATACTGCCCAGCAATGTTGGATAAATAGAGGCGATCTTCAGGAAATGCGGCACACTTCCCAAAAGTTCCGTATAGCGTTCATTGATCAGCATCACCCTGCCGTAAATGATGTTAAACATCGCGTAATTGGCATGGAGCAGCCTTATATCGCCGCGTTCAGGCCGACCAAGGCTTTCAGGAATCTTAAACTTCTGATCCAGCTGTGCATAAAAACTGATTTCACAAAGCTCTACTTTATGCAGGTATTGGTATTCGACGCGATTCGTCATCTCTTCACGCATTCGATGCAAAAGCTCAAACATATGATAATAATCCTGTTTCATCAGATCAATGCGCATTTGCAGGTAAATACCTGAAAGCTCAATACTCCACTGATCCGAGGACTGCGCCATATGAATCGCCCTGTTTAGCGCTATTTCTGCATTTACAAAATCGCCGCGATGATAATGCCATTCCGCTTCCATCATGTACTCAGCGCCATTGCCATGTGCCTTGGTCAAGCGTCGATAGCGCGGTAGCTTTTCAATCATAATGTTGAGATGCGTCTGCAGTTTCCCACTCTCACGGTAATAGAGGTAAAGAATGGAGGGCGAACCATGTGTCCAGTCCGAGTTAATATCGAAGATAGCAGTCGACTTCCCTAACAAGTCCCACGCGCGCTCAAAATGCGCTGCCATTTGATCGAGATCATTAAAGGCGGCAATCCCCCGCATAAGTTCGAGTTCACCATAGATCGCCTGACGCTGGGTTACTGAAAAGTCATTGTTTGTACCAATGTTCTCCGCCACCTCTTTGCAAAGGATGCCGAATGTCTGAAATTCATTATGCAAAATCATATGCGTCGCCATAATGAGCAGCGCATAGGGATAGCGACGCTTAATAGCGACAGGACATTCCTGAATGTATTGATAAAGTGCGGTCACACTTTGCAATGTCGAATTTTTTACTTTTTCAGTCTTAATGGACTGCAAAATAGCTTCAAAGTCACCGCAGGCATGCCAAAACTGTCGCGCCGTAAAAAAATCCTGCTGTTTTGAATACCACGCTGCTGCCTGACGGTATAAATGCGCTTTGAAATCTGGTGATTTGGTCTCGAGGACTTCCCGCAGATATTCTCGAAATAAACTGTGAATCTGATAAAATTTTGTGCGTACGTCGTAGTTAATAAAAGCATTTTTTTGCACCGTATTCTCTAAGACACGCTGGACGCTTTCATCATCCCAAATAAAGCGCGCCTGCTTTAAGGTGAAATTATCAAAGATGGACAGCATTGCCATCAGCGCTTTTTCATTTTCGGAAAGCGGTGTATAAACGATTTTCTCTATGAGTTTATAAATACTTTCGGGTGGCTCTAAGACGCCTTCCTCAATGTAGCTCAGCATCATCAGATAGAGTGCACTAATCCACCCCTCCGTGGCATTAAACAGCCACTTGGCCTGTTCACCGTCAATGCTCACGCCGCAGGCGTGATAGTAGTCGATTATTTCGCCTTCTGTCATTTCAAGATTTTCTTTTGTCACGTGGTACAAAAGCCCCTTAAGCACCAGCTCCTCAAGATGGTGCAGTTTTGTGTAACGTCCCGTTAGGACAATGCGTAGCGCATCGATCTCATTGGCTGCCAGCGTCGTGATGAAATGGTTGATTTCAGGACTGTCGATCAGATGATAATCGTCAATCACCAGCACACATGGCTTTTTCAGTTCAAGTGAGCCCAGCAATTTTAACGTTTCTCTCAAAGAGACAGCATCATTTGGAACACCTATTTGAATGAGCCTTCGATAAAGATCCTCGTTAAAGCTGTCAAACAGTCCCGCAAATTCATCCCAAAAGTGATCGATGAGTTCGTCATATACTTTGAGCCACAGCACATCGGCCTCGGCACGTTCTAAGAAATACTTGACCGCGGTCGTTTTGCCATACCCCATGGGCGCTTCCACAATGGTCAGCGGATACGCCCAAATACGTTCCAGCGTTTTCAATAACCTCGGTGTAAAATACAGTTCTTTTGTATGATATCTTTTTCCGTTCAAAAATCTGCCTGCTTTCATCTCTTTTTATACGATTGACAGGTGATGATCTTCAAAACCGGACTGCTCTTGCCCATGTTTGTTCGATCGTCAGTTTAAATCTACTATATCATTTTTTTTACAGTTTTTTAACGGATTACCTATCATTTGTCAACTTTCGTGTATGCATAAACTGCGTATGTGAAAACGGATAGACAATGGAAGATCATTATTTACTTGATTACCTTTGTAAACCATTGAAACGATATGTGTGGCGGCTATAATCAGTTTTTGTTATCAGTAAATATTAAGTATATTACTAACACAATACATTTCATTTAATTATTATATTTAATGCGCTATCACAAATGGTAGAATATAGTTATCAGCAAGAATAACATGAAGTTCGTAGACAGTGACAATTAATTAGAACGCTTTTTACCGTGAATTATAGAAAGTTAGGTGTCATGATGGGAATTTATATTCAACCAAATATTATAGAATGCAAAAATCTTGACGCGTTAAAGCAAGAGTATCATTATTTCTTACATAATAGAACCATTGACTTCAAAGACCTATATGAAAATAAGCACTATTTTGTTTTTGCAGAACCTGGTTATGGCAAAACGGCGTTATTAAGAGAATTACATGCTAATGCAATTAAGAATGGATTTCAGAGTGTTTATATTGATCTAAAGAAGATCTCAATGGTTAACCTGAATTATTCATGAAACTTTGATCAACTTTAAAATCAAGATATGACATCATTTTTCGGGCATTGTTTTCTGGATTATCTAAGTTTGTCCTAAAAAAG
>JASUSA010000106.1 GCA_030446305.1 Clostridiales bacterium
ATTTTGTATGCCAATACCAAGCGCCAATGCGATTGCAGCGCCAATGGTTGCTTCAGGCAAACCAGCTGCAACGGCACCAAAGGCGACACCGACTGCTAAGCCTTCGGGGATATTGTGAAGCGTAATTGCCAATACCAGCAAAACACTGCGCTGCCAGCTTGTCTTAATCCCCTCTGCTTCTGACATATCAAAGCCATTGTGAAGATGCGGCAGTATCTTATCAATTAAAAACAAGAAAAGACCACCACATAGAAAACCGACGACTGCAGGAACCCATGGTATCATACCGCTGCTTTCTGCCATGGCAATCGCGGGATTCAGCAGAGACCAAAAGCTTGCTGCAATCATAACACCTGCTGCGAAGCCCAGCATCATATCAAGTGCTGTCCGATTGATTTTTTTAAACAGAAAAACCATGGCTGCACCCAGTGCTGTGACAAACCATGTGAACAATGTTCCAATTAAAGCCTGCAATACGGGTGACAACGTTAAAAATGACATATGCGCCTCCTATTGATTGATAGGTTTGTTTATACCCCATAAATCAATGAGTAACGATAAAAATGCCAAATTGCTATAAAAATGCTGATGTGCATAGGTTCCCAGTGTATTATTTTTTTGATAACCACATGTCCACGACCGCGAACCTTTTTCAATATGATATTTTTTTTCAATCGGTTCATCGTCGGTTATCAGTGATTTATGAAATTCGTGTGCTCTAAACGTAAGTGACCGCGACATAAAATTTTCCATTGTCACTTGAATGAGACCGAAACGCTGCAGTTTGTCTGTCATTTCAGATTTTGCCGGGAAAAAACCTACAGCATCATAAGTCTTTTCAGCATAAGTAATACAAGACGTCAAATACATGAGTCCGCCGCATTCCGCATAACATGGCATGCCTTTATCAAGTGCTGATTTAAGCGCATTTCTAAATGCAGCATTTGCCGCGAGTTCCTTTGCAAATACTTCTGGATAACCACCGCCTATATAAAGTCCATCACACTGCGTCGGCAACTCACTGTCATGCATTGGCGATATTGGCATTATTGTAACGCCCAATTCCGTTAACGTTTGAATATTCTCATCATAGTAAAATGAAAATGCCTGATCCAGTGCGATGCCAACGGTTAGTCCGCCCATTGCTGTAATGCGCTTTTTTAAGGCTTCCAGCATCGATTCGATTTGACTTTTCGTCTTTTGATAAGAAACGTCATCAATCCCTTCGTTCGGTGCATAGAGCGCTTTATAATCCGGTTTTGGCGGACTGTAAACAAAATCATCAATAATGGCGTCAACATCTACCGTCGCCTCAATCTGCTCACTGATATAATTAACTTTGGCATCCAGATCTTCTATTTCTACTGCCTGTAAAAGCCCTAGATGCCTGCTGCCCAATTCAACACGTGAATCTTTTTTCAAATAACCATAGCATTTGATGTCCGTAAAATGTTCAATCCCCTGTTTTAGCATTTGATAATGCATCTCTGATGCAACATTGTTCAGCACAACGCCTTTAATCATACTGTTTTCTTTAAACGTCGAAAAACCATGAACAATCGCCGCTGCACTTAGCGACATACTGCTGGCATCAAAAATAATAATGGCCGGTATATTTAATAATGCGGCTACATGCGCAGTGCTGCCAGCAAAACTATCTGTTTTGTGTCCATCATAATACCCCATGACCCCTTCGACAACAGCAAAGGAATCTAAGCGCATTCGCTTTTCAAAGAGATAGGCAGTCGTCATATCATCCAGCATCCAGACGGGAAGATTATATGCCTTTTCCTTGGTTACATGTCTATGAAACATTGGATCAATATAGTCAGGGCCTACTTTAAATGGCGCCACATTCAACCCGCGTTTTATCAGTGCATTCATTAAGCCTATTGAAAACGTCGTCTTCCCTGACCCACTGGATGCACCGCCTATCGCCAGTGCTCTTTGCATATGTTTCCTTCTCCTCAACTAATTTTTATAAATACGCGGGCTTTATATTGACTTCCCGCTTTAAAAGCTTTATAAAGACCCACTCATTGCAATTGCTATTATTTGATAGACAGCAAGGTAAACGAGTTGACTTGATTCTACGATAAAGCCAATGGAATCACCGGATAGACCGCCAATAATGCGATAATGCCAGCGCCTCGACAAAAATGCAACAATAATAACCGCGCACAATGTCAACAATGCAGGCAATCCAGCAGCAAAATATGCCATGATACCGCCTATGATTAGCTGAACAATACTCTTCATCGGCGTATTGACATCCAAGAATATTTTCCCCATTCCCGATTTTTCAGGTGGATAATCCGAAAAACCCGCTACAACAGTTGCAGCCAGTTTGCCAATATAGGGCATTAATAAAAATGCTGGATAAGCCATATTTTGAACAAATGTGTAGAAAATTAGGAAATACAGACATAAGCCTATTGTGCCAAACGCCCCCATCCTTGAATCCTTCATAATTTCAAAAACGCGTTCGCCCGTTCGCCCACTTAACAGCCCGTCAAGCGAATCGGCATAGCCATCCAAATGGATCCCGCCTGATATCAATAAATACAATAAAATGCTCAACACGGCAGTATACATCGAAGGAAGCTGTAAATAACGATCGGATATATAGAGGGGCACCCCCGCTATAAGGCCTATTAACAATCCCACAAAGGGAAAGTACTTCACGCTTTCACAATATCGCTCATCCGTGTATGGCGCCAGTCTTGCCACTGGCAATCTTGTAAAGAACGAAACATTTAATAAAAATGCTTTCATTATGCCTCACTTTCATTTAAGGAAATTGCATCATTACTTTGGTCGTGAAAAGATTGAAATTTTAATGGTGCTATTCGTCATTTAATTTTAAGCGGTATTCCGGATACAACAAAATGCACCTCATCTGCCTCACGCGCCAAGAGCTGGTTAATTCGCCCTTGAATATCTCTAAATAAGTTCCCCATGCGATAAGACGGAACCAATCCAAGTCCAACTTCATTTGAGACGATTACTAGCTGCTTGTCATTTTCACGGCAAACGTTTAAAAGCTTTTCAACTTCTTTGGCAATTTCTGATTCAAGGCTGTTTACGGATTCAACGTCAATCGTATCAAAGTCAAGACCACTGTCCATCATCATATTGGTAATCATAACCGTTGCACAGTCAAAGATCAGCGCATCGGCTTCCAAAAAGGCCTTTTGATGCACAAGTGTCTCAAACTGTTTGTATTGTTCTATGGTTTCCCACGAAGCCGGGCGCTGGCGCCGATGTTTCGCAATTCTGTCCTGCATGCCCTCATCAAATGGAATCGCCGTCGCAATATAAGCGATTTTTGAACCGAGCGCTGCAACTTTTGCTTCGGCAAATCTGCTCTTGCCGCTTCGTGCGCCTCCTGTAACATAGCTAATCATTTTATGCCTCCAGTGCAATTGCCATTGCATCCAACATTTTTTTATTTTCTGAACGCGTTCTAAGCGCAATTCTAAAATAGCCATTGCCAAGGCCTTCAAAATCATTGCACGTTCTTAGAAAACAGCCTGCTTCCAGCATGCGCTGAAAAAAGGAATTGCCGTCAACTGACTTTACTTCTATTAAATGATAATTTGCACAACCACGGTAAAATCGAATTTTGCCGGCAGATTCATAAGCTGCCAAACCCTCTGCAACAAATTGACTTTCTGTTTTGCACCAGGCGTTAACATTTTCCTTTTGTTTGGACTGTTCAAGAAAATATGGAATGCTGAGAAGTGCAAATGTGTTCAAACTCCAAGGTTCTTTATAGCGATAAAGAGAGGTAATAATGGACGGATGCCCAATGCCATAGCCGATTCTCAAACCGGGAACGGCATATGTTTTCGTCATTGATCTCAGCAGAAATATCGGATAGTCACAAAGGAGTGCTTTCATCTTTGCCGCATTTTTCCTTTGGTATGCCTCATCAACAAAATCAATAAAGGATTCGTCAATAAACAGTTTAAAATCACGCCGCCCAACTAATTTTAATATCGCTTCAATATCTTCCGGTGCATATAAGTGTCCTGTAGGATTGTTTGGGTTGCATAGAACCAGCAAATCGATATCATTATCTATGATACAATCAGCAAGTGCTGCTATGTTTATCTTTTCAGGCGCCTCTAAATCAAGCGGATAGCTTACTACCGGAATGCCATGTGTCATAAGGGCACGTCTGTATTCTGTAAATGTCGGTTCGAGAATCAGTGCATTTTTAATTGTAACGGTTCTCGCATAGAGATATATCAGTTCCGTTGCACCATTTCCGAGTATTAGCTGCTGCATGTCGTAACCGAGTACTTTTGACATACTTTCTATTGTAGTCTCACCGCTTAACGCCGGATATTTAATAAGATCGCCAATATGATCTATCAGCAATTTCTGATAAGCTTCATCGTAAACAGTCGGCGGTATATTCACACTGAAATCAATCAGCGCTGCGTCGCCATGGTAGCCACCGTGAAAATTCATAATTCCCCCTAAAACCTTTATAATAAGTTTATCACAATTGCCAAAAGCATCAACAAGACTTCCGCAACATACAAAACGCGTATGCTCTTTTCAATATCTGTCGTTTCAAGTGTTTTGACAGCGTCGCCAATTGTAGGTTTTACGACGACTTCTCCAAAATACGTATTGGTGCCTCCAAGCTGAATCCTAAGCAAACCAGCAGTAACTGCCTCCGGAAAACCGCAGTTCGGACTTTTATGATTACGGCAATCCCGCTTTAAGATATACCAGCCGTTTTTTAAATCTTGCTTGACTAAACCGCCCGCAACCAGCATGAGTATTGCCCCCAACCTTGCTGGAATATAATTCGCCAAGTCATCAATCTTCGCCGATACAAATCCAATTTCCTTGTAAGGTGCCTGCATATAGCCAATTGTTGAATCCAGCGTGTTAATCACTTTGTATGCTACCGCAAAATATACAGATAAACCAAAAGGTGCGCCGATCAACATGTAAAAGAGCGGTGCCAAAATGCCGTCAATTGTATTTTCCGAAACGGTTTCGATAATCCCGCGTAGCACTTGAGGCTTCGTTAAATTAGCCGTATCACGCCCGACCAAATAACCAAGCTCCTTTTGAGATTCTGAAAGCGCATTATTATCAAGGAGTCTTTTAACCTTATACGCTTCATCTTTCATACATTTAGCGGCTAAACTTGTAAACATTAGATAGATAGAAAACGCTGTCCATAAGATTGGCGGAAAGGTTATTGAAAAAATATAAAGTATCAGCATGGGCACTGATACAGCAAAAAACCAAAGCATTCCCCCGCCAATATATAAATTTTTAAAAACTGCCCTGACAAACTTTTCAAGCACTCTAATCCACCAGCCGAATACTCTTACAGGATGCGGCCACGTTGGCGGATCACCTATTATCCAGTCTAACAGTATTGCAAACAAGATCCATTTTAGCACGCATTTGTCCTCGATTCTTCCAAAATCTGCATCATTCGATCCATGTTGAGGTTATCCCTGACATGCTTTGCTAAACGGTCGTACTCAGCATTTTTAGCTGCTGCAAAATCAACGCTGTCCGCTAAAGGCGCCAGCCCCTTTTGCTGTCTGAGCTCATTAATAAAAGCACGCCTAAAAGCATCATTATCAAATATACCGTGAAAATAGGTGCCAAAGACAGTCATGGCGGCATTTACCGCACCATCTTCATGCCCATCCACCGTCTTAATAAATGGCGCCGTTTGTTCGTTTATGCGCTTTGACTCACCCATATGAATTTCATAACCGCCAACCTTTAGTGCCTTATACGTCTCTATGCCATTTACAATAACGCCTTCATTTTGTACGGTCTTCTTTTCTTTTGCCATTTCTGTAATGACATCCAGCAGTCCTAAACCATCAATGGTGGGATCAACGGATTCAACTTCGTATGGATCAGAAATTTGTTTACCTAAAATTTGATAACCGCCACATATGCCAATAATCGGTTTGCCTTTTTGATGAAAGGCTTTGATCCCCTCATCCACACCTGATTTTCTTAGAGAGAGCATATCGAAAATCGTATTTTTACTGCCGGGAATAATGAGGGCATCACATGTATCCAGCACTTCCACATCATCTACGTAAATAAGATTGACGTCATCCTCCATATCAAAGACCGTAAAGTCTGAAAAGTTGGACATATAAGGAAGTTTTACCACACCAATGGTCAGCGCAGCATCACGTTTCTTGCCAAAGCGTTCTGTAACGCTGTCTTCATCATCTATCTTAAGCTTTTCAATATATGGAATGACACCGACACATGGTATGCCGATTTTTTCTTCAAGCATTTCAACGCCGGGCATTAATAAACTGACATCGCCCCTAAATTTATTAATCAAAAATCCTTTAATGCGTTTTTGCTCAGATTCTGAAAGCAGCTTTACCGTACCATATAATGAAGCAAATACACCACCCTTATCCACGTCACCAATGAGAATAACATCTGTATCTACCATTTCCGCTAAGCCCATATTGACAATATCACGGCTTCGAAGATTAATTTCCGCCGGTGAACCTGCCCCTTCAATGACGATCACATCATATTGTGTATTAAGTGCGTTAAATGCCGTCTTTATATGGGGGATTAAAAAATCTTTTTGAGTAAAATACTCGGCTGCTTTCATATTTCGATAGACTTCACCATTTAAAATCACCTGACTGCCAACATAACTCGTCGGTTTTAGCAAGATGGGATTCATGTAAACATGCGGTTCAATGCGCGCCGCTTCAGCCTGAACAACTTGTGCTCTCCCCATCTCTTTACCTTCTTTTGTAATAAAAGAATTCAGTGCCATATTTTGCGATTTAAATGGTGCTACCGTATAGCCCATATCCTTCAAAATGCGGCACATTGCCGCAACTGTCAAACTTTTGCCCACTGTTGAGCCAGTCCCTTGAAACATGATTCGCTTTGCCATTGCTTTCCCCTCATTTTTTTCATTTATTTTCTCGATTTAAAATGCCTTTTACATTCACTCGACAATTTTCTACTTAATCTTTTGGCTCAAATCTTCTTTTTACAAGATTTCCCGCTCCACTTCGGCGCGTTAAACCGATTTTCGCTTACTATTTTCGCGGTTGGAACATCCGCAAAAATCTTTCGGCTCAAATCTTCTTTTTACAAGATTTCTCGCTCCGCTTCGGCGCGCTAAACCGATTTTCACTTACAATTTTTGCGGTTGGAACATCCGCAAAAATCTTTCGGCTCAAATCTTCTTTTTACAAGATTTCTCGCTCCGCTTCGGCGCGCTAAACCGATTTTCGCTTACAATTT
>JASUSA010000107.1 GCA_030446305.1 Clostridiales bacterium
GCGGTACATTTCTTTCCATATCGCTTCATATAGTACTTGGTAGGTTAATATTTCATTTGGATGATCCGCAAAGCAGCGCAAAAGATCACTTTCAAGTGGTGATAATCGAATAAGTGTCTCTTCATTTGTAAAGGGTACTTGGTATTTGACGATTCGCTCATTTGCATTAAATACATACGGCCCCAAAGTACATTCAAATATATTGCTCTGTTTTTCAGCATTGACGACATATCGGCGTAAATGAGCGCCTACGCGCGCCATGACTTCACTAATACTGAAAGGCTTGCGGATATAGTCGTCACCGCCCAATGCCAGTGCCTTAGTGAGACTTTCATCATCATCCAAACACGTAATGAAAAGAATGGGCACATCATTGATTTTCCGAATATGATTACAAAGATCATAACCACTTAAGCTCGGCATCATAATGTCCAGCAATACCATATCGTAAGCATTTTGGGATAAATATGCCATAGCAAGCTCACTGCTGCTAAAGACAACGGTTTCGTAACCTTTGTCCTGTAGTGCTATCTTTAAAATTTCACCAATATCCTGATCATCATCTACAATGACAATTCTCATTCGTCACCGCCTTTCATTGGAAGAAAAATCGTAAATGTTGTGCCTTCTCCGACTCTACTCTCACACTGTACTGTCCCGCCATGACTTGTCACGATAGATTTTACGATTGCAAGGCCAAGACCAAAGTGATTCGTTTCATTATTTCGCGTCACATCAGCACGGACGAACCGATTGAAGATTTGATCAATCTTATCCGCTTCAACACCAATGCCCTCATCTCTAATTTCGATTATATACTTTGTCAATTCTTCTTTTAAATGAACATAAACCGTTGATCCGTCAGGACTGTAATCAATTGCATTGTCAATCAAATTGACGAAGAGTCGTTTGATCTGACCATAATCACACTCAAACTGTATGTTTTCAGGGATGGTGCAATTGAAATGATGGGTTTGATACTGGTATGTGTCTACGACCTCATTTAGAATCAAATCAAGCGATTCAATATCCTTTTTCGTAGCCTTTCCCTGCTCAATCCTCGCTAAATATAAAATGTTCTCAACCAAATCACTGACGTAATTAACCTTTTTAAGCACAATTTCGATATAATGCGCTTTGCGTTCTTCCTCAATCTTGCCAGTGCTGATCAGCTCGATGTAGCCTTTGATCACTGTTATCGGCGAACGCAAATCATGGGATATATCCGAAAGCAACTGCCGTCTAAGCACATCCTCTTTTTCAAGTGATTTCAATGAATCCTGCAACTGCATGGTTTTCTCAAGCACTACTTTTTCGAGGTAATTTTCATTGACTTCCGTTAAATAAAATCGCCTTGAAAAATCGGTAATGATGAAATACGACATCATCAGATAAAAGGCAAATTGACCTGTCATCAGTAAGATTTGGTATTGGGATAATAAGCCAAAACTCTGATGCGACAAAGAGATACCAATGAGCAAACCATATGACAGTATATAGGTTAAAAAGGCAATGTACAGGTACAACCCTCTTCTTTCTTCAACTAAGTATGTTTTCCCCAATAAGGTTAATGCATAGAGCATTAGTAACATAACCGCAAATAACAATACAATATAAAGCAGATCTGCCGCTTGTTCTGCCAATATAACAAAAGTAATGCCTAGAATAAGGGCTGTCAAAGTGACTGGTACAAATCTTTTAAGGTGCTTGTAGACCTTACCTTTTTTAAGATAAAGAATGATTGACAGTGCACTTAGGTATTGTGTTATTAACGTCGGAAATGCCTGTAAATACGAATTGACAATATAGGCACTCCCATGCGGGGTGAAATTGATAAAGGGTTCAAAATAAGTGATGATGATGTAACTGTTTAAAATGCCTGCAACGCCCAGCGTCAATAAAAACAAATGCTTTTGATTGCGAATAAACAACCCCAAGAGTACAAGTCCCATTGTACAATAAAAAACACTGTGAATACTCTTTAACACAATTCGATTATTCCAAAGTTTAAACAAGGTATCATAATCCCCAATAAACAGAAACTTCTGCAACTGTCCGCCAATGTGTTCCGGATTGCTGATCTGTATGACAAGCGTTATGTCATCTAATGGTTTTGGGCCATTGAACTCTTCCAATCTTATGAGTCGACTTTCTTTCGCCATTATGCCGGTAGAATCTTCCGTTGAGATCCTGCCGAGCGATACAATTTCTTTCCCATTAACAAAAATATTTGCAGCACTGTATATTTCCTCGACGAGTAAGCCGTTAACGCTTGATAAATCCCCTTCGATTTTAATATAGGCCGTAATCATATCCTCCGGATAATGATATTGACGTATTTCATTATAGGTCAGCCATTTCGCTTTTGAAACGAGACTATTATCAAAGCGATTAGAATCATTTACAAAAGCAGCCATTTCATCCGACGAATGCAAACCGTCAACCACCATGAATTTACCGCTAACATTAATGACTTTCTCATTTTCACCATTATGAATTTTCAAAATGTTATAATCACTTTGAACATCTTTCTCACCAAATCGATCAAAAATAAGATAAAGCGATAAGCACATCATAATGGTAACAATTGTTAAAATACTTGCTCTTGCTATTTTCATACAACTAAGCCCCAATGCTCTGAAATATTGCTTTCCCCACTATTTTATATGCCATTATACCATTTTAAAAGATGAAATTGCTTAATCGTTTTTTTCGCTGTTGAAACATCCGCACTATACTTTAAGATCAATACTTCTAAATTAAAAAGAGTTGATTTCAGCATTTGAAATCAACTCTCAAAATAATGATTAAATCACATTGCTATCCGGTCATTAAAACAGCGCCAAGAAAGATGTGCCACTGAAAGCTTATTCTTCAAGGGTCTCAACCGTTTCCGGATTAATCACATTGCCAGTATTTACAATGCCGCTTAAATCTGGCTGTGCAATTTTGCCGCCTATAAAGGCAGACAGTATACCCTTTACATCAAGCCCTGTTGCATCGGTAACGCCATTCATCACTTGTGTCATGGATTTTGTAATATCACCAACCAATTTGGCATTGTTGCCTTCACCGTACATGGTAATCTTATCAATGTTTTCAAGTGGTTTTGCAATGTTTGCTGCCACTTCAGGCAATACTTTGAAGAACATCTCGAGGACTGCTGCCTCTTCCATTTTCTTCATGGCTTCCGCTTTCGCATCGACACCTTTTGCTTCTGCTAATCCCTTTGCTTCGATACCGTCTGCTTCTGCCATCATGTAGGCTTTTTGTGCATCGGCATCTTGCTTTTTGGCAAAGGCATTTGCTTCAGCTGTTGCTTTTAAAGCAAGCGCTTCATTTTCAGCTTTTATTTTATCCGCTTCAGAACTTTTTTCTATTTCATATAATCGTGCATCGGCAGCTTTTTCTTTTGCATATTTATCGGCATCTGCTTTTTTCTTAATCGTCGCATCCAGCTCTCTCTCCATAATTTGAACGGCGCGTTCTTTTAACTCGATTTCTTTTTCCTGTTTTGCCAAATTTGCATTTGCACTTGTAATTTCAATGGTTCGGCGTTGCTCTTCTTCTTGAATTTTGTAAGCTGCATCCGCTTGTGCTTTTTTTGTATCGGATTCTTGTTTCAATTCAGCTCTTTTTATTTCAAGCTGATTATTTTTTATTGCAATTTCTTCTTGTGAAGCCACTTCTGCATCATTTGCTTCTTTATTGGCTTGCGCCTGTGCAATCTTAACGTCTCTTTCTGCTTCTGCCTTTACGATTTTGGCATTCTTTTGAATCTTCGCGACGTTATCAATCCCGAGGTCATTAATGACCCCTTCGCGGTCAGCAAAATTCTGAACATTAAAGGAAACGATCTCAAGACCGAGTTTTCGCATATCTGGAACGGCATTTTGCTGTACTTTTTCAGAAAACTTCTGGCGATCGGAAATCATGTTCGTCAGCGACATCGTCCCAACAATTTCACGAATATTCCCCTCCAGTACATCCTGAACCATATTGCGGATATAGTCTTCATCCTTATTCAAAAAGTTTTCGCTCGCCTTTGCGAGGAGCTCTTTTTCAGATGAAATCTTTACAGTGACAACCGAATCTACCAGTACGTTGATAAATTCCTGTGTTGGTACCGCCTCGCTGGTTTTTACGTCGATTTTCATCGCCCGCAGCGTCAGTCTGTCTTTTCTTTCAAAAAACGGAATTTTGACAGCCGCTTTCCCGATGACGACTTTTGGTGTTTTCTTTAGACCGGATATGATAATTGCCTCATCAGGTGAAGCCTTTACATAACCGGTAATCAGCGTGACGGCAATCAGCAGGATCAAAATGCCCGCTGCCACTAACATTGTGATTAAGTCTCCCATTCGTATGTACCTCCGTAGTCTATATGTCTTGTGTTGTATCACCTTCCTTATTTTACTTTATTCGATCAATAAAAAAAGGCCTTTTATGGTTTTTTAACATTTTTATAATGCTTTGACTATATTTTACATACGAACGACCTATGTCGCTTATTCCAATTGACACAGCACCCCCACATCTTCCGTACCAAATAAAAATCCCATGGGTTTCCCCATAGGATCTAAGTAAGAAGATTTGAACTTTAAGTATTTTTGCAGACGCTTTAACTGCGAAAATACGATAGTGAAAATCATATACGACTATTTTGTTTCACTTAATATGGCAAGAATTTCATCTGCCATTGATGCCGGAGTACAAAGTCTGTTGTGACGCACAGCTCTTTCACCTAACCCATCAATTTGCGCCGGCACATCAACACCAGTTTTATCGGACAGCTCTTTAATCAGTTTAAGTTCTTCGATGTCCGTATTGCCAAACAGGGCTTTGTAAACGCTGCCCGTAAATTTAAACGGACTCGCGGTTGAAAGGATCACGGTCTTTGATTGATCGTCATTCGCCTTTAAATAGTCTTCATAAACTTTGTAGGCAACTGCCGTATGCGTATCCAGTACATAGCCAAATGTATCATATACTTTTTTCACCGTATCCGTCGTGTCTGCTTCTGAACAGTATGAACTCCAGAACTGATCTTTGATCTTCGCTTTAATAGCATCATTGACTTCGTATTTTTTTTGTGTCTTCAGCTGCCCCATCAGTTCTGCGATATAGGCGTTGTCCTTATCGCTCATGAAATACAGCAGTCTTTCAAGGTTGCTTGAAATCAGAATATCCATTGATGGCGACATCGTTTTCTTAAATTCACGGTTTATATCATACACACCCGTCGTCAGGAAATCGTAAAGTACATTGTTTTCATTGGCGGCACAGATCAGTTTATTGACTGGCAATCCCAATTGTTTTGCAAAGAAACCAGCTAGAATATTGCCAAAGTTCCCCGTTGGTACGACGAAATTAATGGCATCACCCATTTGAATTTCATTCTTTTTAACGAGATCGGCATAGGTTGAGAAATAATATGAAATCTGCGGCACCAATCTCCCAATGTTAATGGAGTTAGCAGATGAGAATTTCAATCCCATGTCACCAAGTTTTTCCCGCAGCGCTAAATCATTAAATATTTCTTTTACAGCAGACTGTGCATCGTCAAAATTGCCTTCAACGGCAACAACATAAGTGTTGTCACCTTCTGTTGTTACCATCTGCATTTCCTGAACTGTGCTGACACCATCATTTGGATAAAAGATGATGATCTTGGTTCCTTCAACATCTTTAAACCCTTCAAGCGCCGCTTTGCCCGTATCGCCGGATGTCGCCGTGAGGATGACAATGTCTTCTTTCATTTTGCAGTTTGACTGCGCTTTTTTCATTAAATACGGCAGTATGGAAAGTGCAATATCTTTAAAGGCAATGGTGCTGCCGTGAAAAAGTTCCATAATGAAGCGATCACCCACTTTTACCACGGGAACAATGCTCGCGTCGTCAAATTTTCCGTCATAGGCATTCACAACTGAATCATTAATCTGTTCAGCTGAAAAGTCAGGGAAAAAGAGGCTGAGTATTTTTTTTGCCGTATCGTGAAAGCCAAAACTGCACATTTCCTGAAGATCGAGTTCGAGCTTGTCAATCTCTCTTGGTACAAATAAGCCGCCGTCATCCGAGAGGCCTTTAACCACTGCCTCCGATGGGCTCACCTTTACTTGGTTGTTTCGAGTACTTTCATATTTCAATACCATTATATCCTCCGAATGATATGTTGATGCGGACACCAAACTTTTATTATTATCCATGATATAATGCCCACCGTATAATTACAAGTGTCTTCTTATAAATAATACGATTCATCGTAATTTGATGCCAAAAGCAGTGGCATTCACATGTGTTCACTGCCACCGTTTTCTTTTGAAACATCCGCTCATGCTACGTTATCATTATAGAAAATATTATACACCACTATTCGCATACACCATGGGATGATTTAAAAAAAACCCTCTAAATGTTATTGCTTTCGCATGCATCTAGAAGGATTTTCGTTTTAATCGATGCCAATAACTGGAAAAATCACTGCAATACGATCGCAGCCTATCACCTCTACAACATCACCTTTACCCTTACTCTGCCTGATCCGCTTTCAAAACGGCGTTCAGTAAGACTGTTGCACCCGATGTACAGTGCTCAGGTGTTGAATATTCGTCTTCACAATGTGACAAACCGTCTTTTGACTGGACAAACAGCATCGTTGTCGGCATCATGTACGCTGCAAACTGAGCGTCATGGCCTGCGCCGGAATGGATCAGTTGGTAGCTCACACCGGTCTCTTTTGCCGCTTCTTCACAATAGCCGATTAATTTTTCATCCCAGTAAACGGTATCGCGATTCCAAGCTTTTTCTACCGTACAGGTACAACCTGCCCACGTCTTGTCCGCACAGCTCTTGACGATGGCGAGTACTTGATCCAGCACTGCTGGATCTTCATGTCTTGAATCAAATGAGAAGTCAAAGAAATCCGGTACACAGGTGTGAATCCCCGGGTGACAGATCACTTCGCCCGTGGTATAAACTAACTCGGGATACCCCAATTTGTCAATTTCTTCATGGAGATAAACAAGTGCCTGTGATGCCGCAAAGAAAGCATCTTTTCGCTTTGGCATTGGGAATGTCCCTGCGTGTGTTGTTTGACCATAGAATTTCAGTCGATAGTTAAACATGCCAAGGACACAGTCTACGACGCCGACATCTTTCTTGTTGTCTTCCAGAATAGGCCCTTGCTCAATATGAATTTCGAACATATTAAGGTATTTTTCAGGGCTGAGGCGGTTTGCTTTATCCCCTTTATATTCCGATTTAT
>JASUSA010000108.1 GCA_030446305.1 Clostridiales bacterium
GCATGCAGTACTTTAAAATTTAATCATTGCATTTACAGAAAGCTCGCATTGCTTTAGTGTTGTACGACCTAAGGCATCGGGCTTTTTATTGTTTTTATAAGCAAAATAGGATCAAGATAAGATCAAAATAAGATCAGAATAAGATGTTAAGAAAACTAATTGAGGGGAAAATGCAATTGTCTCAATCAAACCACCGATCAAGCGTTCAAAGAATTGATCGACTTTAAAGCGGCTTTTTAAGCCGATTTTGGAAGCATCTGAAGAAAAAAGAATTAAAAAGAATCAAAAAATGATTGACGTAATTGTGACATTCCGTTAATATGTAGTTAGATATTTAATTAAATTTATTTTTCTGTTGTGAAGGTAAAACGTTTTTCCAATGTGGGGGAGCATTGATCTTGTAAGGAAAGTAGACTTAATTATTTTTTTGGCATCAAAGTAAAACGTTTTACCAAAGAAAAGCGGGTAATGAACTTGTAGGAGGAAAGAAGCATGA
Organism: Clostridiales bacterium; assembly: GCA_030446305.1. Lineage (GTDB taxonomy): Bacteria > Bacillota > Clostridia > Peptostreptococcales > Acidaminobacteraceae > Fusibacter. Next base: position 497 of record JASUSA010000108.1, read on the forward strand.
TGAAAAGAATGATGAGCATTTTATTAATGTTAATGTTGGTGTTTTCTTTAACGGCGTGTAGCGGTGGCTCAGAGCCTGCAGCATCAACAAATGAAGGCGGCGGCGATGCACCGGCTAAGACGCGTGTTGCCATTGTATTTTCTGGTAATTTAGGTGACAAATCGTACAATGACTCTTGTTATGCAGGTGCTTTAAAAGCGCAGGATGAATTTGACATTGAACTTAAGACGCTTGAAGGTACTGAAGCGGCAGAATGGGAAGCAAACTTCCTGGCAGTTGCAGAAGAAGGTTATGACCTTATTATTTGCTCTTCTTCAAACTTTGAAGAATACATGAAAGAGCATTGTGCAAACTATCCTGATACGAAGTTTGCCATTATCGACACAACAGTTGAAGGCGATAACATCGTATCTGTAAGCTTTGCACAAAATCAAGGTTCATTCCTCGCAGGTGCAGCAGCAGCAATGTTTACGAAAATGAGCGATATCGAAGGCGTAAATGATGAAAACATCATTGGCTGGGTAGGCGGTATGGATATCCCTGTACTTCACGATTTCTATACAGGTTATGAGCAAGGCGCTAAATACGTCGATCCGGATATTACAATTCTCCAATCATTTGCAGGTACTTGGAATGACCCGCTCAAAGGGAAAGAGCTTACTTTAGCACAGTATCAACAAGGCGCTGACGTCGTTATGAACGTTGCATCTGGTACAGGTACGGGTATATTAGAAGCTGCTACAGAAGCTGGCAAATATGCAATTGGTGTTGACCTCAACCAAGATGGCGATCAACCGGGTCATGTTTTGACTTCAATGCTCAAACGCGTTGACTCTGCATGCTACTTGCTTATCAAATCCGTTGTAGACGGAACATTTGAAGGCGGTTCAAAACAATATTTAACCATTGCCGACAACGGCGTAAGTTTAACCGATATGAGCGTAATGAAAGAAGCGCTTGGCGATCAGTTCCCGGATGAAATCCTCACAAAGATCCAAGAACTCCAAGATAAAATCGTCTCAGGTGAAATCGTCGTTGAAAATTATGAGGGATTTGGCCCGAATAATTAATAAATCCTTAATTTTCCCCAAGAAGGCAGGTTCGTTTACACAGCCTGCCTTCACTCTTTTCAAATGTCTGGCACTTGAGATGATACGCTGTTTATCAAGATCAATAACCGAATGTATTCGTACAGAATGACATGTAAATGAATGAAATCGTAATGGATACAGTGTAAAATAGCGTTAAGAGCCAAACATGTTATACATAGGAGGTGCAACATGAGTTCTTTTGTTGTAGAAATGAAGGGCATCAATAAAAATTTTGGTGAAGTCTGTGCCGTTAAAAACGGACATATACAAGTTGAAAAAGGTGAAATTCACGCGTTGATTGGGGAAAACGGCGCCGGCAAGTCAACCATGATGAAGCTGCTCTACGGTTTGTATCCGCATGATGCCGGTGATATTTGGGTGTCGGGTAAGCAAATAAAAAATATGACGCCAAAGCGAGCCATCGATCTTGGGATCGGCATGGTACATCAAGAGTTTATGCTCGTCAATGAATTGACGGTGCTTGAAAATATATTGTTAGGTTTTGAGCCCAAAAAAGGACTTACTGTTGATTTTGCCACTGGGCGTGCACAGGTTCAACAGTTTATTGACCAGTACGGCCTTGATATTCAAATGGATAAACGCATTCATCAAATTTCTGTTGGTGAGGCGCAGCGCGTCGAGATTATCAAGATTCTGTCACGAGGAGCTGAAATTATTATTCTCGATGAACCAACTGCCGTGCTGACACCACAGGAAGCAGACGGCCTGTTTGAAATTCTGAAAAAGTTAAAAGCTGACGGCAAATCTGTCATCTTTATTTCACATAAACTGGATGAAGTGATGAAAATATCGGATCGCATTTCTGTTATGCGGCAAGGTGCTTATATTGGCACGGTTCAAAAATCTGAAACGAATCCGGCACAGCTTGCACAGATGATGATTGGTCGAGAGGTCTTCCTCAATATCAAGAAATCAGAAGTGAATTCAGGTGCAAAAGTGCTTGATGTTCAGGATCTCTGGACTTCCGGTGAAAAGGAAATCTCTAAGATCAGAGGTATCAGCTTTGAAGTGCATGAAGGCGAAATTCTTGGCATTGCAGGTATTGACGGCAATGGACAAAGTGAATTAATTGAAGCGATTACAGGACTGCGCAAAGTTGAAAAGGGAAAAGTAATACTCGCCGGTGAAGTAATTACGAATTTATCTGTGGGTAATATTCGGGCAAAGGGCATGACGCATATTCCTGAAGACAGGAATAAACGCGGCTTAAACCGCGCACTCACCATATGGGAGAACATTATCGCCACCCATATCGGCGATCCGGCATTTTCAAAAAACAAAGTATTGTCACTGCCGCATTCGATTGCGTATGCCAATGAACTTGCGGAACAATTTGACATAAGGCCGAGGGATGTTTCGATGCCGACGCAGTCACTATCTGGGGGTAATGCGCAAAAGGTAGTTGTTGCAAGGGAAGTTGCCATGAACGGTAAACTACTTGTCGCATCTCAGCCGACGCGCGGCGTCGATATTGGTGCAATTGAATCCATTCGAAGCATCCTTGAAAAAGTAAAAGAACAGGGGACGGGTGTCCTGCTGGTTTCAGCAGATCTCGAAGAAATATTGTCATTGTCCGACCGCATCATTGTCATGTATGAAGGCAAGATTTCAGGAACGCTCACAGCCAGTGAAGCAACGGATACAAAGCTTGGTTATCTCATGATGGGCGGCAAAGCTGAGGAGGTGGCACATGCGTGATTTTGGAAAAAGTTTAATTCGATTTGCACTTATAATCGCATTATCACTAGCGATCGGTGCCATCTTTATTATGATGATTGGCGAAAATCCGATTTCTGCTTATGGTGCATTGGTAAAAGGCGCCTTTGTGGGAAAACTGAATTTAGGCAAGACACTGGCGAATTTTACCCCGCTGATGCTGACAGCACTGGCTTTTGCCATTGGGGCCAAAGGCGGTGCCTTTAATGTCGGCGTTGAGGGCGAGGTTTTTCTCGGCGGGATCGCAGCGGCGTATATTGGCATCCATTGGGGCTTTCTGCCGATGCCCATTCATCTATTGGCCTGTTTCCTTGGGGCAATGATTGTGGCAGCGATGTGGGCGTTTATCCCGGGGGCGTTAAAAGCCTATTATGGGGTTAATGAAGTATGCAGTACGATTTTATTGAATTATGTAGCCTTTTATATAACGTCCTATCTAGTCAGCGGGCCAATGAGCGCAGGCGTTGCCAATGCGCAGTCCGATCCGGTGGCAGATCAGGTGAAATTATATCAGTTTATGAAACCGAGCAGTGCCAATGTCGGTATGTTTATCGCGATTATCGTCGGCATCATTGCAATTTGGATATTAAATAAAACGACTTTTGGTTACAAGATTAGAACAGTGGGACTCAATGCTTCACATGCAGAGTATGTGGGCATTAATCCAAAACACACTTTTATTAAAACGATGATTTTCAGCGGTGTTCTGGGTGGTATTGCAGGCTGTATAGAAATTTTGGGCGTACACGGCTATTTCTTAAACAATTTTGCAGCAAATATAGGCTTTAACGGCATGTTGGCAGCGCTCGTGGTTAAAAACAATCTCATTTTAACGCCTTTTATGGCATTTTTCCTTGGCGCCTTAAAATCTGGTGCGTTGGGACTGCAACAGGCGACCAGTGTGCCAAAGTCCATCGTCGATACCATAACGGCAGTGTTTATCATTATTGCAACAATGGACTTGTTGTTCCAGTTTAAAAAGAAAAAGCAAGTTCAGCAGTCGGATGAACCGTTAAAGCCTGAAGCGTCACAAGAGAAGGAGGCGTAGACATGACATTTGAAAAAATTATCAACTTATCCCTGATCTACGCAACACTTCGTTCTGCAACACCGATTATTTATGCGTCACTATGTGCGGCGATTACACAGCAAGCAGACATTCTCAATATCGGCACGGAAGGCATCATGCTCACAGGGGCTTTTACCGCCGTTACGGTGAGTTATCTGACTGGTAGCTGGCTTCTTGCGGTTATTGTTGCAATGCTGGCAGGACTGGTAATGGCTTCTGTCATTGCAGTGGGACATTTAAAATATGGCGCTGAAATTACGGCGATCGGTATAGGTATCAATATGTTTGCACTGGCCTTTACCAAATATATGCTAAACAGCCTTTTAGGCAAAACAGGTTCGTTTACCGATCCAAAGATCATTGGCATACCAAAGGTGCACCTAGCCTTTTTAGATAATTCTCCAGCACTGAACGAACTCTTTAACAATTGGGCGGTAACAGAGTGGTTCGCCTTTATACTCGTCGGTATTCTGACATTTGTCCTCTTTAAAACGGTTTGGGGGCTACGGCTGAGAGCTGTTGGCAAGTTCCCAATGGCAGCGCAAACCGCCGGGATTAATGTAACGGCAATGCGCTATCAGGCACTTGCGATTTCAGGACTCGTCGGTGGATTGGCCGGTGCCCATTTATCGCTTGGCTACAGCAAGATGTTCACAGAAAATATGACCAATGGGCGAGGTTTTATGGGGGTTGCCGCAATGTTCTTCGGTGGCGCACATCCCGTATTGACAGCAATAGGATGCTTGGTCTTTGGCTTTGCCGATTCCATTGGTGCGAGACTTCAGGCATATGGCGTTCCTTCGCAGTTCGTCCTACTGATGCCGTATGTTGTAACCGTTGCCGTACTGGCCATATCAATGGCAACAAAACAATCCAGAGAGGCGCGCAAGAAAAGTGCGCTGATTACGACAGCACCTTCAACATTGACTGAAAAGAGAGGTTAAAGGATGAGCCAAGAAAATAGAAAACCGACATCGATTATTTTAGACTGTGATCCGGGACACGATGACGCCATTGCCATTATGCTGGCGGGCGGCCATCCTGCCATTGATTTAAAGGGTATTACCGTGGTTGCCGGCAATCAGACGCTTGAAAAGACGGTTAACAATGCTTTAAACGTCTGTCAGCATTTGGCGATTGACGTGCCCGTTTTTGCTGGCTGTGATCGCCCCATGGTGAGGGCTAAGCAAGTTATTGCAGATGATATTCACGGCGAAACCGGTCTTGACGGCCCTGTTTTTGCACCGAGAACGAAGACGGCGGAAGCAATGCATGCGGTGATGTATATTATTGAAACACTAAAGGCTTCTGCCGAACCGATGACACTCGTTGCGACGGGACCGCTTACCAATTATGCAATGGCACTTCGCATGGCACCGCACATTATTGAAAAAATTGACCGCTTTGTGATTATGGGTGGCAGTTTACAGCACGGTAATGTGACCCCGGCAGCAGAATTTAATATTCTTGCAGATGCAGAAGCGGCGCATATTGTTTTCAGCGCAGGCAAAAAAGTCGTCATGGTAGGGCTGGATGTAACGCGAAAAGTCCTTTGCCTGCCCAGTGTTGTTGAAAAAATGCGCGTAGAAGGCAATGTTGCTTCAAAATTATTTGTTGACTTAATGTCCTTTTTCAACAAAACGCAAAAAGAAGTTTTTGGATGGGAAGGCGGCCCTTTACATGATCCCGTCACAATTGCCTATTTAATCAATCCATCTATTCTTGAACTTCAGTCCATGGTAACAGAAATTGACTACAGTCAGGGACCAAGTTATGGTCGAACAAACTGTGACTTATTCGGATTTTCAAAAGAACCGCATAATTCAGAGGTTGCAATGAATGTTGACGTCGAGGCATTTTGGCAAGTGATTAGAGAGGGCATCGCCTGTTATGAATAAATTGAGAGCATTCCTATATGAGAATCAAGAAGCCTATTTGAAACCGCTTTACAACTTAGTTGCCTGTGATACGCAGGTGGTGGGACACGGCATCTTTGGCGGCCATGAAAAAAATGGTCAGGTCTATTTAAAATCACTGTTTGAATCCATGGGGGCCGCGGAAATTGTTGAAGACCCCATGTCTGAAACCGTGCTTAAAAAAGCAGTTCAAATGTATCAGGAAGGTAATTTAGGACACGATCAAACGGATCGCTACAACCTCTATGCGCATTTTGAAGGGACTTCCCCTAAACGATTAATTTTTAATGGTCATGTAGATACGATGCCGATCGGTGAAGCAGATGCTTGGCAGTATCCGCCGATTCATGCCACACTTGACGGCGATCGCATTTACGGCCTTGGCGTCTGTGATATGAAAGGCGGTCTAACGGCTGCCATTATGGCTGTGAAGCTGTTAAAAGATGCAGGACGCGCTTTGCCATGTCATGTAACCATCACATCTGTTGTGGATGAAGAAGGCGGCGGCAATGGGTCGATACAGGCAGCGATGAATGGCATTAAAGGCGATGGACTCGTCGTTTGTGAACCTACGAGCGGTGCACTGATTTTGGCGCACATGGGATTTGTTTTTTTCCGCGTTAGCATTAAAGGCCGTGCCAATCATTCCGGTGCAAAATGGCTTGGCGTCAGTGCGATTGAAAAGGCCATGAAGATGATGGCTGAACTGGAAGCACTTGAGAACGACTGGCAGCTTGCCTATGACCATCCGCTGCTACCAAAGCCAAGTATGAACGTCGGTACGATTCACGGCGGTTCAGCTGCGTCAACGGTTGCAGGAAGCTGTACATTTGAAGTGTGTATTCATTATCATCCTAACACCATGAGCCATGCGCAGGTGGAAGCTGCCTTTATGAACGCGATTGATTTAGATGATCCGTGGCTGAAAGCAAATCCGCCGACTGTAACCATGTA
>JASUSA010000043.1 GCA_030446305.1 Clostridiales bacterium
GATATGGCGCATCAAATTGATAAATTGCTTGAAGTGCCGCAAATTGATGTTATCTTTGTCGGACCTGCTGACCTCAGCCAGTCAATGGGCAAACCAGGCCAAATGAACGATCCTGAAGTTGTAGCCGTTATTGAAGAAGTCTTCAAAAAAGTATTGGCCAAAGGCAAAGCCGTAGGTATTTACTGCGGTAACCAAGCTGCTGTTAAAAAATATGTTGATTTAGGTGCAACGTATATTGCATATGGTTCTGACATTACAGTGATGGCCTCTGGGCTTAAAACTTTGAAAGAATCGATCAGCTTTTTAAATGATGGTGGTGAAAAATGAAAAAAATAATCACCGCAGCCATAACAGGTGCCGTTCATACACCTGGCATGTCGCCGTATTTGCCGATTACGCCTGATGAAATCGTGAACGATGCCGTCGGTGCGGCGAAAGCCGGTGCAGCCGTCGTTCATATTCATGCAAGAAATCCTGAAAACGGCGAGCCGACTTCTGATATCGGTATTATGCGCGATATCGTAACAGCGATCAAAAAACAAAGCGATGTGATTGTGTGTATTACAACTGGCGGTCAGATTGGCATGTCCATTGAGGAACGCATTGTTGCAGTTCCGGATATGAAACCTGAACTTGCATCTTGTAATGCCGGATCGCTAAACTTCGTATTGACGCCAGCACTTAAAAGATTAAAACCAAAATACGAATGGGAAGCAAAATTCCTTTCAGGTACGCAGGATTTAATTTTTTCAAATACTTTCAAGGGCTTATCGCAGTATGTGGAAACCATGTATGCCAATGGTACCATGCCGGAATTTGAAGTCTATGATGTCGGTATGATTAACAACATTGCGCATATGATGCGTGAGGGTGTTATCAAAGCGCCTGTATACATTCAATTTGTTATGGGCATTTTGGGCGGTCTGCCGGCAACTGTTAGAAATTTAAATTTCTTGGTTGAAACCGCTGATTTGCTATTAGGCGATACTTTCCAGTGGTCGGTAGCAGCTGCTGGCAAGGATCAGTTTACACTGACAACTGCTGCGCTGGCAATGGGTGGTCACGTTCGTGTAGGACTTGAAGATAATTTATACCTTGAAAAAGGTGTTCTTGCTAAACACAGCAGTGAACAAGTTGAACGCATCCGCAAGGTTGCAGAATTGCTTGGGCATGAAATTGCGACACCTGATGAAGCAAGAAAAATTCTTTCTCTTAAAGGCAACCACGCTGTTAACTTTTAAACAGTATTATATTTCCCCAAAATGGAGCTGTTCGTCATCTTTACAATGAGGTGACTGGGCAGCTCCTTTTTTTGCTTTTTCAATAAGTGCTCATGAAATTCATGATTGAAACAGCTATTATTGCACATAAATAGAATAGAAGCAAAATAATTTATGGGTATTACAGAGGATTCAAGTTTAGAACCGTGAAGTGGAAATCACATTTGGAATAGGAGGTGCGCTATGATATCACAAGAAAATAAGCAGGCGATGATTGATGATTTAATTTCTATACTTCAGATAAAAAGCGTTATTGATGAAGAAAATGGTGACAGGCCGTTTGGAAATGGCATTGATATGGCGCTTAAGCAAATGCTTTTGATATCCGAACGATTGGGTTTTAAGACATATTATGATCCAAAAGGGTATTACGGGTATGCCGAGATTGGCGAAGGCGCAGAACTCATAGGCATACTCGGTCATGTTGATGTCGTGCCTGAGGGTGATGAGACGTTATGGACTTTCCCCCCTTATAGCGGTACCTATTTAGACGAGAAAATCTACGGCAGAGGCGCTCAAGATGATAAAGGCCCCATTATTGCAGTTCTCTATGCAATGAAGTGGCTTCTAGATGAAGGGTTGACACTTCGAAAACGATACCGCTTTATTTTCGGAACAGATGAAGAAAACCATTGGCGTGGTATATGTCGGTATATGCATGAACAGGAAGTCCCATGCTGCGGTTTTACACCTGATTCGGCATTTCCGGTTGTCTTTGCAGAAAAAGGTCTGCTGCAGCTTAAAATTGAAAGCAAAAAGGGTGTGCCTTATCATATTAGCGGCGGCACGTCTTTAAATGCCGTGCCGGAATCGGCGATTTATACAGGTGATGATGTTGTGCGCGTGTCGCAGGCGTTGAAAAAACAAGGTTTTGATTTTGAAAATGAAGGCGATGAATTAATTGTCATTGGGAGATCGGCGCATGCTGCAAAACCAGAAAGCGGCATCAATGCCATTTCAAGATTGATGCTTGCCATTTCAGATGAGAGCGATTTGATACGCTTCCTTAATGAGCGAATCGGACTTACAACAAACGGCGCTTATATTTTTGGCAATTGCAGAGATGAAGTATCTGGTAGACTTACGCTGAACGTCGGTAAAATTGACATGAGCAAATACGGGCAGTCAGTCGGTATTGACATTCGTTTTCCAGTAACATTTTCGAAAAAATTTATTTTGGATGCGATGACGCGAAATGCAGAAAAATATCACTTGGAGATTACGGAGCTCGACTATCTGGCACCAAACTTTGTGCCGGTGTCATCAGAGCTTATTCAAAACCTCGTGGGTGCATATGAAGCAGTGACGGGACTCGATGGCACACCGTTGTCGACTGGTGGCGCTACTTATGCAAGGTCTATGAAAAACTGTGTTGCTTTTGGCGCCAGATTGCCGGGCATGACCGCTCTAGCGCATCAGACAGATGAGCATATAGCTGTAGATCAGCTGATTGCCTGTATGAGCATTTATAAAGAGGCAATCAAACGGCTGAACGATGCACCTGCCGTTTGTCCTGTGACTTCATTCTAGACTGCTGATACAATAATTGATGCAATAACGGGTACAATAACGGACGCAACAACGGGTGCAATAACAGACGCAACAACGGATGCAAGAGCGGAAGTTTATACACGTTAAGAAAAGCCGTAAACACATTAGAAAAGCCGTACAACACAATTGAATGTTGAAGTACGGCTTTTGTTTTTCATATGCTGAGGCGCTTGACAGGGAATGCTCTATTAATGAAAAGCTATTAATGAAAAGCGACTATTTGATCGACGAAAATAGATAGTTTTTCAAATAGAAGGTTATACTTGACATTATTGGGATTGTCGGTATAGCTGAGATTAACCTGATAAACATTTTTACAGTTAAGCACTGCCGGTGCATCATCTGTTATAAGAATTTCTGACGCTAAATATTTTGAAGATGCGAACCAATTGTCTGAAACGATTTCTATATTTTCTCTCAATAATACGAGCCAGCCCATTCCGACAACAAATAGCTCAATTGCTGGCTGATCTGATTGCATAAAATGTTGACGTAGTATTTCGACTTTGTTTGTTTGGAATTCCATGGACATGGTATGACCTCCTTTTTCTATTGTTGCATTTTTACCCCGTATCCAAGAGGTTAAGCAAATAAAAAAAGTATAATAAAGGCATTATTTTTCATCAAAATAGTGTTTTGGCATAATACTTGCAATATATAATGGTGAACGTCCAGACATGGGCATTCATATGGTTCATGATGATCGAAGACGCATCTGAAGTTACGGTAAGGGATTTCGTAACAGCCATAGTGGGAACTGCTGAAAGCATTGATTTGACAGTACTTTAGAGATTGCAAAAGAGGGAGCAGTCGATAAAGGCAGAAAAATCATACAGAAGTAATCAATGCTTGAACAGTAGGGTACCATCTTCAATCGTCCAGAGTTTGTACAGATGGATTGTTTAGCTGTAAACCATAGTGGACACTGTGGCATGTGTCGTAAATAGAAATGCCAACACACGAGCTTATAGACTTAATGACGCATGCCGTGTGATAGGCAATATGTCACTGCCAGGAAACGACGCCATCGAATAAGGATTGTGAGGGCGAAATGACCTGGTGCTGTAGCTAAGTAATATTGCAGTCATTGCAATGCCTTAGACAGAAAAACCAGCCATTGAAAATGCATTTGCCGCAGGCAGCGTGGACTTGTAAAAGCGTGATATTTATGCGTTTATGTATCGCCATGCATGCTATATTGCGAAAATGACAGCTTCAATTGCACATTGGATGACATTAAAAACAGCACCGGTTTGGTCTTCAATCATCGCTAATTAAAAAGCACCAGTAAACAAATGTTTACGGATATAAGGTGCTGTAAACTTCAATTTACACTAGGAGGCCAATATGATTGGGAAAAGCATTGATGAATTAAAAGTAGGCGATAAGGCATCATTTACAAAGACAATTACAGAGACTGATGTCTACCTCTATGCGGGTATCAGCGGTGACTTAAATCCGGCACATATTAACCAAGTAGAATCTGAAAAGACGATGTTCAAAGGCAGAATTGCACACGGTATGTTAACTGCTAGTTTCATTTCGACTGTACTTGGATGTTATTTGCCAGGTCCCGGAACAATTTATCTTGGTCAAACATTAAAGTTTAAAAAACCAGTTCGTTTTGGCGATACGATTACAGCGGTTGCTGAAGTTATATCTGCTGATCAAGAGAAAAACAGAGTAATTTTAAAAACAACTTGCTACAATCAAAACGATGAAGTTGTCATTGAAGGCGAAGCAACTGCAATGCCTCCAAAAAAGGCCTAATGGGGATTAGGTTCATTTGATTTAATCGGCAGATGAGAGGGTACATAGGGATCTGCCATGAAGTACACCAAAACTTTAATTTCAATATACAAAGTGGATTGCTTTAGGCATATAGAAAGGACAGCATAGAGCTGTCCACTTTGTTTTTTTGGCATCGTATAGTTTTTTTAGCATTGTATAGAGCAGCATACCGCATTGTATGAAATACCATTTGAATATCAATTGACCATTATGGATTTTCTAAAACCGCCGTTTCTGGCGCCAGCATTTTGATCGTCAGCGGTACTTCTGTATAGACAGCTTTATCATTGTAAAAAATGACCTTGCCAACATCGGTGTTTTCAGCGATAAGATTGGTTGTTTGCCAAATGGGATTGATCATTAATTGAAACGATATTTCTGCATGATCAGGCAGAAATAAACTGATGTTTTCAGTTGGCACAATGCTAAAATTGCGACTGGTATCCGTGTAAAGTGGGATTTGAGAATCGGCTACAGGATAGACGCGCATATCGGACTTTGCATTGTTGATAATCGCTTTTAAAGTATTGTTTCGGTTTGTCTTGTTTATCGCCCCTAAGACAGATGCTAAAATATGGCGAGAGTCATCAACAGGTGACAAAGGTGAAGTGCCATAGATGCTCTGAAAAGGTTTATTGTCAACTTGCAGTTCCGTCAGCGTTGCAGATATAATTTGGCAATAACCGGCATAGACAGTATAGCCGGTTTTTAACCCATCGACTTCATCATAAAGCCATAGAAGTTGGTTGGTGTTTTTTTTATCCAGTCCTTTCGATTCATATTGCCAGTGTTCAATCGATGTAATTTCCGTCAGTTCCGGATAATTTGTCAGCAGTTTATCGGCTAAGCGATTGATATCCATTAAGGACATGTTGTTTTGGTCGGGTTTTGTATTGTGATTTTCATCATATTCTGTTAGACCGCATGGATTGACAAAACGCGCCGTTGAGAGGCCGAGTGCGTTAGCTTCGTCATTCATACGATTGACAAATGCATCTTCTGAACCCCCGACATACTCTGAAAGGGCCACGGCGGCATCATTGGATGAACAAATCAGCATGCCGTGCAAAAGATCATCTAACGATACGGACTCGCCCGCGCGCAGATACATGCCATCGCCATCCTGACTTTGTGCATTGGCGGTTATGGGAACTTGGTCTGACCGTGTTATACGCCCATTTGCCAAATCGTCCAAAATCAGTTTTGTCGTCATGAGTTTTGAGATACTGGCAATCCCCATTGGCGTTGATGCATTCATCGTTTCGACGAAGACATTGGCATCTCTGTCATAGAGGGCATAAGCGTGAATATTTTGAACAGGAATATCATCAGCAGCGAATGCAATTGGCTGCGCAGTTAACATCAGTGCAATCGTACTCATCAGCAGTTTTTTTATTTTAAAAGTCATGTGTACACTCCATATAGTATTGTTACTCTATATGCTACCACAAAATGGTGTAACTTAAAATGGCAATTGGGGAACTTTCCTTTGAAATGCAATTGAAATTTTAATTAGAACGGAGGTTATTCACGGTTAATGAAGGCGCATATAAAAAATGCCTAGATGTGGATACCATCTAGACATTGGTCTCATAAATAGGGAGCTACCGTACAAACAGCGGGTTTAGAGCAGATGAAGTCGCTGCTAACGGCAATTGAATTTCAACATAGTGCTCAGAAAAATCATTTTCTTTAAAAAAATAAACTAAAGCATCTTTTGTGAAATAGAATGACATCCAAGGTTCGGGCGCTTCAAATTCAAATCCTGCTTCTAAAGCCTTTTCTGAGAAGAGCTGGTTGAATGCTGCTTTGGCAGGGCCGTTGTCGCCGTAGAGGTTTTCTGCTGTTACTCTGGATGCCGAAATGATACTGATGCTGACAGGATTCCAGAATTCAATGGTCCCATCTTCGATTTGCATTTCAGCTTTAAAGAGGATGCTGAGAAGCGTTGGCGACTGCATGCCGAGTTCATAAGTGATGGTAACGGGGTTGGTGCCGTCAAGTGTATCGGTGATTTCATTGGCCGCATCTGCGATGACTTTGTTGACGCTTTCCTGTAGGCTGCTGTTGGTTAGACCTTGTACTTCAGGCAGTGTCAGTGCGGTATTAAGTGCCTCTAAAATAACAGTCTGGTCGACGATCTCATACGATTCTGTAATGAGAGCGGTTTCACCATTTGACGTTTCTGTTTCATCGGCAGTCGTTTCATTATTTGATGTATGGCTATCAGATGCCGTTTCTGTATTGGCCGGCTGTGAAATAATAGGTTCATTGCCCGCAGGGGGGGCATTTGCAGGCTCGCTGCCGCAGGCAGCTAAAAGTAAAGCAATTCCAATTGCTAGGATAAGTTGACGCTTCATTGTTGTCGTTTCCTTTCAGTTGTTGTTCTACAAGATGCAACGCATCGTCGCTACATCATGATTTTACCCTAAGAAAATCGCTTTTTAAAGTATTTTTTGCCAATACTCGTAAGAATGATTTGAACCAGCATCAATACGAGGCCAAAGTGAATGATAATGGTGGCATAACTGGAAACAATGCTTGCAATGATGCTCCAAGACATAAAGAGAATGCCTGCAATCGCATAGACAGCGCTTAAGAATTTTAAAAATCCGTTGGCATCGTAGATAATAAAATCCTTGCGATATTTGACGAGGTAAGCGTCTTTTGATGGAAGATACAGATGCAATCTTATCTCAACAGCCTTTACGATCATGAGCATACATAACAGATAAATGATTGACATAAAAACCCCTCCAATCTCCGAATTTAACTATTTTCTATATACCCGTTGTGAAGACCGTTAACCGATTAAAGAGGGGATTTTACAAAACAAATAATCTCAGAATAAATGAATCAAAATAAATGAATTAAATACGGTTTGAGTTTTCGCATAAAAGTCGTTGCCAGTATAATGCCGCAAGCGATGGCGACGGCTATAAACAGAGACTGCGCACCCGTTATCAGCGCCTGGTCAACATCGCCTTCGACGATGTGAAGCATGGTATAGTAAATGCCGTATCCCGGAACGAATGGAATGATCCCGGGAATCGTAAACATCGTCGCCGGATGTTTTTTAACATAAGCAAAGCTTTCGCCTATGATGCCGACGACGATTGAACCGATGAGAGAGGGCATGATAAAACTAGTTGTCAACGGCTGGATGATAACATAAACGAGCCATCCGACCATACCGGATATACCAGCAGGCAGCAACAGTTTTCTAGGCAAATTAAAGATTATTGAAAAGCCGACGACGCAGCATAATGAATAAAAGCATTGTTGAATATAATACATCGTAACCTCCTAGGCCGTTATGCCAAGACCAAACTGCAGGACGATTCCAACACCGAATGCAATGGCAATAGCAATAAATAAAGCTTCCATAATTTTTGCACTTCCGGACAAGAGCTCACCTGAAATAAGATCGCGGATACCGTTTGTAAGCGGTACACCGGGAACAAGTGTCATCAGCGGCCCAATGATAATCGTATTGAGATCTGCCTGAATGCCGAATGCGTGAGCGCCAAGAATCGCAAGGATGCCAAATGCTGATGCGGCGGCGCCCGCCAGTAGATGCTTTACAAAAAAATTGATTTTATATTTTGTCAAATAATCAAAGAACAAAACGGTTAAAGAAGATGCCAGATAGGCAATCAGAAATTCAACAAAGGTTCCGCCAAATAGAAAAATAAAAAAGCCGCCGGCCATACCGCAGAATATAAAGCGGATGGTGCTGCTGTAACTCGGTGTTGCAAGCAGCAATTCAAGGTGTGCTTCCGCATCTTGAAGCGACATATCTGAACTTGTAAAACGTCTTGAAAAATCATTTGTGCGATCAATGACTTCAAGATCAATCCCCGCAGGGTTAACCCGTTCCAAAAAACTGAAATTTCTGCCTTCGTCAAGGGTAGACATGATAATCCCCGTAGGAATGACAAAGACATTGACTTCCTCCATTCCACGAGATTCGAGCATGCGTTTGACTGTATCTTCAACACGGTAGGTCTCTGCGCCATTCATAAGAAGAATGCGTCCGGTTGTAAGCGCCAATTTGATGAGCCTGTTTTCTTTTGTCATAAAAGCCTTCCCATATTAATATAATTCTAATCTTTGCTTAATCAACTCTAAAGGTTGTCGTCATATACTGTTTATAACAGAAGTACCACTCATGGCGATGTAACGACAGCCGTTGACTGGCTATCTTTATTATAGCGAATCATCTATTAAGATGATAATAATAATTTTGTAAAAAGTGAAAGGGGTATTAATATGTTGGAATTATTCTTAATGATTATCATTGGCTTGTTTTTGATAAAATTTTTATTTTCATTGGGATTTGGCATTATGAAGATTATCTTTTCGGTGATTGGGCTGGCGATTGCATTTGTACTGCTGCCAATCGGTTTTGTTTTCTTGTTGCCAATTGCCATTTTATTAGGGATTGTGACAATCCTAAAGCTGATTTTTTAACGATAACAGCTTGGCAATCCGGTATAATGCATGTCGATCCGGTATGATGTATACTGATCTGGTATGACGACGGCGTCATAAATGGATAGAATGACTTGCTGATAGCGGTGTAAAAAAGCTTATAAGAGCATATACAAACAAAAGCGGTAAATCGAAAGTGGATTGCCGCTTTTTTTTCGAGCATTTTTCTGATAAAATAAGAACACGTTACGAAAAAACGTATAGATTGGAGTACAAAAACATTGTCAAAAGAACTCATTGAAATTGTCGCTGAAAGTGATGCGCCAAGATTAGATGCCTATCTAAGTCAGCAGTTAAATCAATTATCACGAAGTTATATTCAAAAACTTATAAGCGAAGGCGCTGTATATGTCAATGGCGCGGTACTTCAATCGAAAAAAGAGAAAGTCGCCGCAGGGGATGCAATTACGATTGAACTGCCGGAACCCGAAGTGTTGAACATTGTTCCTGAGAATATTCCCATTGAAATCGTCTATGAAGACGAAGATGTCATTGTCGTCAATAAGCCTCAGGGGATGGTGGTTCATCCGGCACCCGGACATTATACGGGAACGCTTGTCAATGCTTTGATGTTTCATGCAAAGCAGCTATCCTCGATTAATGGCAAAATCAGGCCGGGCATTGTTCATCGCATTGATAAAGACACTTCCGGCTTATTGATGGTGGCGAAAAATGATCACGCACATGAATCGCTGGCAGCTCAACTCAAGGCAAAAACATCGCTTCGTGAATATGTCGGCATTTCAAATGGAATCATTAAAGATGACAGTGGGATCGTCGATGCGCCAATTGGCAGGCATCCCAATGATCGACTGAAGATGGCAATCGTGTCGAATGGCCGCGATGCCGTTACACATTATTCAGTCATTGAACGCATGAAATACCATTCGTATATTCAATTGCGTTTAGAGACGGGCCGGACACATCAAATACGTGTACATATGGCATCCATTGGCTATCCTTTGCTTGGCGATCCACTCTATGGCGCCAAGCAGGAAAAAGTAAAGCACGACGGGCAGTTGCTGCACGCTAGAATGTTAGGTTTTGTACATCCTTCAACAGGTAAACTGATGACTTTTGAGGCACCGCTTCCGGCGTATTTTGAAAATATCTTATCTAAGTGCAGGGGGTTGTAATGTGATGGAATTTAAAGCAAAAATAATGGATGATAAAGCGATGGATCGATCACTAATGCGACTGGCGCATGAAATTATTGAACGAAATCGCGGTATTGAAAAGGTCGTTTTGGTTGGCATAAAATCAAGAGGGGTTCCTTTGGCCAATCGAATCTGTGACAAAATTGAACTGATTGAAGACCAGCGCGTTCCCGTGGATCAATTGGATATTACCATGTACAGAGATGATTTGACGCTTAAATCAGATCGTCCGGAAGTTAAAAAAACCGAGCTCAATATTGCAATTGACGGCAAGACGATTATTCTTGTAGACGATGTGATTTATACGGGCAGGACCGTAAGGGCGGCGATGGATGCACTGATGCAGCAGGGGAGACCAAGTCAGATACAGCTAGCCGTTCTCGTTGACCGCGGCCATCGCGAGTTGCCGATACGCCCGGACTTTGTCGGCAAGAACGTCCCGACTTCAAGCAAGGAAAATGTAAAAGTTAAAATTGTAGAGTTAGATGGTATTGATGAAGTGAGCATTTACCAAAGATAACCATAACCAGAGGATCATAATAACCATACTTAATTTTGATGTATGTGTACTCACGGCTATAAAATATAAAATGGGCTGCCCTAAAAGGATTTTGCAATCTTTTGGGGCAGCCCATTAAAATTTAGGGCAATGTTAAATTTAAAATAATTTGAAAACGAATGATTATTTGACTTCTCTGAAGTCAACTTCTTCAGCATCGTCAGACTGAATGTCGATGACAATGCGCCTGCCATTTGACGGCTTGGTATGATAAGCAGTAAAACCACTCGATTCAAAAGAACGAAATGCTTTAAATGACTTGCCTGAAATAAAGAGTACAACGCCGAAGACCGTCATAAGCATGCCGAAAATTAAGACGATGGTGGACAGTGCCGCTTGGGCATTTAAAAATGCGAAAACACCTAACAGGATGAAAAGCAATGATGTGATGACGGCGCTGTCGCCAACCTGTTTGCTCTTAATGAAAAATAGAAATAAGCCGTTAATGCCGTTAAGGATAAAGCCAAGCCCAATAATCAATAAAAGATAATCGGGATTTGCAAACGTATAAAGACTCATGAGCAGTACAGATACGCTTAAAACAATTGACGCCTTGCTTCGGATCGCCAATGAAATTGAAAGGCCAATGACGGCCATGACGAAAAACAAAAACGTTATCATGCGGATTGAAATTGTGCCAACAGTTCCCGGAAAGGCGACGAAGAGCAAACCGATGATGCTCATCACCAAACCAAAAAACTGCAGTGGATTCCATTTATTTTGTCGTGCCATTTTATTCACCTGCATTTTATTGGATACTGGATTCGCACTGGACGCATCTAAAAAGTGCCCAGTACATAGGTTAACTTTATTATAGCGAATAGATGTGAACATTGTATTAACAATCATGGAAGAAGTTTATTTAAACCCCTCGACGACAATTTCATTGAGTGCGTACTTTGTATCAATGCGATTGGTTGCATAAAAATAGGTAATCATTTGATTGACAATATCGGGTGCCGGCTTTTCAAATGCCTCAAATGGCGGTATGGTGTTGAGCGGGTATGCTTTAATGGCTGGGAAGTAAGCCGTCAGCCATTTTTCCACATGATCCTCGGCGCTGATGGTCATTGTTTCTTTAAGGTATTGCGTGACATATTCCAATTGATCGTCATCCAATGTTTTTGGCACTAAAAGCGCATCATACATATTGCTGAATGTATAGAGCTGGCGTGCGCCCCGCGAAAGCACATACTGTTCATACGGCGTTTCCAGAATTGCATAGTTAATCATGCTGTCAGTCAGTAAATTGACTTGATCGAGGAGATTTGTACAGGTGATCTCATCTAAAGAGAGGCCAATGATGCCCTCCATGTCGATAACGGCTCTGAAAACATATTCATCTGAGGCTTTGCCATTGATGCCGAGAACAGCACCTTTAATATCATTGATGTGTTCAATGGCCGTATGCTTGGGATCGACAACCAAGTAAGATGTCTTTGGACGCAGCGCATAGATCGCATAATCTTTGAAGACATCGTGATACTCGAGAAATGTCATGGCATCAATGGCAATAAGTGAGATACCTGGTTTGCCGGCAGCGCCGATGAGATCATTTAAATCATCATATGCGGTTGCCGTTACAGGTATTGCGACATTATCGACACTGACTTCTTTGACTTCGCGCAGGGGAATATTTGCCCAGTAGTTGAGAAAATTTACGTTCATGGTCTGCTGTGGTTCAGCGTGTGCAAAGAATGTATTAAAGATGATTGCGCCAATGGCGACAATACAGACCAGTCCAATCATGACGTTCGTCTTCATATGACCTCCGTTAAGCGTTTGTTAAGGATTCAATCAGCTGGGGATCAGGTGTTACGTAGAGCGTGCGGTTATGTGTATAAATGACCATTCCAGGTTTGGCGCCATTTGGTTTTGAAACATATTTAACCATCGTATAGTCAACTGGAACATTGGCAGACTGTCTGGCTTTGCTGTAGTAAGCGGCAATGGTTGCGGCTTCAATAAGTGTCTGTTCAGGTATGTCTTCGCCCTTTGTGCGAATGATGACATGAGATCCTGGAATGATCTTGGTATGAAACCACATGTCTTTATTGGATGCGACTTTTAAAGTCAAATAATCATTTTGATAGTTGTTTTTGCCAACGAGAATTTCAAAACCATCACTTGAGTGATAGGTTTTTATTTCGGGTTTTTGTACCTTTGATGGACGCTTGGCATATTTTTTGCGAATAAAACCCTGTTCAGCCAGTTCGGTAAGCAATTCAACAATATCGGCCTGCGTTTCAACGGTTTCCATATGCGTCAAAACATTTTCGAGATAGTGCAGCATTTCTTCCGTTTCCGAAATCTGCGTGTCCAATAATTTCTGTGCTGTTTTAAGTTTTGTATACCGTTTAAAATAGTGCTGAGCATTTTCATTGGGATCTAGGCGAACATCAAGTGGAATTTCAATTTCGGCACCGTTGTCATCATAATAATTTTGCAGGCTTACTTTATTCATACCCTTTGAGAGATGATAAAGATTGGCATAAAGCAGTTCGCCCATTATTTTATATTGTTCGGCCTGCTCGGCTTCATCGCGCTCTTCCTTTAGCTTAATGAGTTTGGAGGCGCTGCGGTCGTACTTAATCTGGATGGCTTTTCGAATGTCTGTCAGCCGCTGATGCATTTTTAATGAACGATTAGCTTTGCCATAGAACTGTTCAAGTGTTTCACTGAGCGTGTTGTAAACCATTAAAGGCTGATAGGATACATGTGTGTCGACAAAATAAGCGCTCATAGGGCCCTTTGCAGGATCAGAAACGAGATAGCCCTTTGGCGATGACAGTGATAAAAAGGGCTGAAGCGCTTGCCAAATGGTTTTTAACTGTGCATCCGAAACGGTGTGCAGCGGCATATCCGGCGTGCATGTCGTTTGGCTGATGAGCAGGTTGGCAAAAAAAGGACTAAAGCCTTCAACCGTTCCATAGAGTCCCTTTGACAGCTTTTGATTTGGCGTTTGGCTGCGAAGCGCATTTATAAACGTATCGCTGTCTGATTCAGGCGAGATCTTATGGTTGGGTATAATCCAGTAGCTGCCGCCTGGCAAAATGGTTCGGATGCGGCTCATATCGAGAGAAATACGCTTGATGCTGTCGATAATGGTATTGTCTTCTCGGGTCAAAATGAGATTTGAATGCTTGCCCATAATTTCCAGATAAAGCTTTTTTGTTTCGATTTCGCCAAAATCATTGCGGCCTTCAATCGCTATTTCGATAATGCGCTCGTAGCCGATTTGCTTAAAAGCCAGTATACGGCTGCCGAGAAGGTGTTTGCGCAGTAGCATGCAGAACATTGGCGGCTGCTGTGGGTTTTCTTTTTTCTGGGTTGTCAGCGTAAAATGGGGTATACTGCTGTCAACGGAAATAAAGAGTGTCTGTGTGCCAGCTTTTCCTTTAATGGATAATGTGAGTTCATCTTTTTCTGGCTGATGTATTTTATCAATGCGGCCGTCAACGAGTTTCGGCGCGATTTCCTGACATAAATAGTGTATAAACATGCCGTCAAATGACATGGGAACCTCCGTTGTAATTGTTTAAACCGGTGAAAGCAGTCATCGGACTGCGCAATGGCAAATGCTGGTGAAATACAGCTGATTGCATTCTAAAGTATAGCATTTATTGTCTTAAAGATAAAGTGATGGTATTTGTAGAAGGTTATAGGGGACATGAAAAAATTTAAACGGTGCGACGGTATCATATTAAAAAAAAATATTATATAATAGATTTAACAATAATTTAACGGTTTGGTTAACGTTGCAGTCAACCCAAATGCGGCTGTTAAGACCTATTAACAAATATTGAAACGCAAGGTGCGTGTATGCTATAATGGATAGATGCAAAAATATTGGAGGATTGTATGATCTATAGTATGACGGGATTTGGTCGTGGTCAGTTTTCAAACGACGCTTTCGCTGTGACACTTGAAATCAAATCAGTGAACAATCGGTACTGTGACATCACTGTCAAAATGCCGAAAAAATTGAATGTTTTCGAAGAGCGTATTAAAAATACGATTAAGCAATATCTCGCCAGAGGTAGAATTGATGTTTATATCAATATTGAGGAAAAAGCTTATGACAATTACGAAGTCGTCGCCAATTATGAAATTCTCGATAAATATGTCAATGTTTACCGAGATATCATTAATCGCTATCACTTGGATGAAAATATTAGTCTGAGCATGGTGGCCAGAATCCAGGAAGGCATTGATGTCTCCTATCTGGAACGCGGTGAAGATGAGTATTGGGAAGCCATTGAACCGGCGCTGACAGAAGCGCTGACACGCATTAAAACAATGCGTGAAGTCGAAGGCGAAAAGCTTAAATGCGATATATTAGAAAAAGTAGCACATATCGAACAGTTGCTTGCACAGCTTGAAGTGATGTCGCCTGAGATTTTGGAGCAGTATAAGCAGCGGACGCGGGATCGCCTAAGCGAACTGCTTGAAAGCTACAATGCAGAAATCGATGATAACCGCGTTGCCAATGAATTGGCAATCTATGCGGATAAGACGAATATTAATGAAGAGATCGTAAGAATACACTCTCACCTAGAGCAGATAAAAGTCATTTTGACTGCTTCGGAACCGATTGGCCGAAAATTGGACTTTTTAATTCAAGAACTGAATAGAGAAGTAAATACCATTGGGTCGAAATCGCCGGACATTGACATTTCGAATCTGGTGATTGCTTTAAAGAGCGATATTGAACAAATACGCGAACAAATTCAAAATCTTGAATAGGGGCTAGGTATATGAATTTTAGAGGTTTACTGATTGTTGTTTCAGGTCCGTCAGGAGCGGGTAAGGGAACGATTTGCAAAGCATTAGTGAAGAGAGATCCGTCTATTGTCGTATCCGTTTCGGCGACGACGCGCGAACCGCGCAATGGCGAGGAACATGGCATCGCTTATCATTTTTATGATAAAGAAGCATTCCAAACGATGATTAAAAGTGACGGATTTTTGGAATATGCAACGGTATACGACAATTACTACGGAACACCAAAGCAATTTGTCATTGATAAAATTGCATCAGGCGAAAACGTATTGCTTGAAATCGATATACAAGGTGCTTTACAAGTCAAGAAAAAATACCCTGAGGGCATCTTTGTCTTTGTCTTGCCGCCTTCAATGAAGGAGCTGAAGAGCAGAATTGTCGGACGAGGGTCTGAGACGCAGGAATCTCTCACAAAAAGACTGTCAAGTGCGTACAGTGAAATTGAGTACATTAAGAATTACGACTATTTTATCGTAAACGATACGGTTGAACATGCAACCGATATTCTTCAGGCGATTATTGCCGCTGAAAAATGTCGCGTCGATGCCGATATCGAAGAAATTGTTTGTAAATTTAAGGAGGAAACTGAAAATGCTTAAGCCATCTATTGACGAATTGATTGAGAAAACGGGTAACCGTTATGCACTTTGCATTGTCGCTTCAAGAAGAGCCAGAAATTTGATTGCAGAAGACGAAGAACAAATGATGGACGATTTGGAAAAACCGCTCAGCCGTGCGATTACGGAGATTATGCATGACCAAGTTGATGTCGTTGTGCCAAATCCGCCAAAAGATCAAATTTAGAGAGGCTGCCAATGTTAACTGGGAAAAATATTGTCATTGGCGTTTCGGGAGGCATTGCTGCATACAAAGCAGCTGATATTGTCAGTCGGTTAAAAAAATTGAATGCCTCAGTCTATGTCATCATGACAAAGGGCAGTACAGAATTTGTAAAACCGCTTACATTTCAGTCGCTTTCGCAGAATTACGTGGTAACAGATATGTTTGAAGATCCCAAGACATGGGATGTTGAGCATATAGCGCTTGCAAAACGCGCTGATCTGTTTCTTATCGCGCCGGCAACGGCGAATGTCATTGGCAAAATTGCGAATGGCATTGCCGATGATATGCTGACGACAACAGTAATGGCCACAGAGGCGCCTGTGTTTATTGCGCCTGCAATGAACACAAAGATGTATGAAAATGTCATTGTACAGGAGAATATCGCAAAGTTGGCAAAACTGGGATATCATTTCATTGATCCCGATGCCGGAAGGCTTGCATGCGGCGATGTTGGCGCCGGAAAACTTGCAGCGCCGGAAATGATTGTCGAGACGGTCAAAGCCTATTTTACAGAAAAAAGGCCGCTTGAAGGAATACGTATAATGGTGACGGCAGGACCGACACAAGAGCCGATTGATCCGGTGCGTTATATCACCAATCATTCGAGCGGTAAAATGGGTTATGCCATTGCCAACCAAGCACGTCTGCTTGGTGCAGAAGTGACGCTGATCTCTGGCCCGACACATCTTGAAGCGCCAAATGGCGTTAAGCTTATCAATATTGTTACGACATCGGATATGCTGGAAGCCGTACAGGCGAACATGTCGGTTGATGTTATTATTAAGGCGGCAGCACCTTCAGATTATAAACCCATGCAATATCAGAATCAGAAAATCAAAAAGGGTTCTGAATCGATTGAGATGAAACTCGTCAAAAACCCTGATATTTTGAAGTCTGTCGTCCCAATGGTCAAGGATCAGATTATGGTCGGGTTTGCAGCGGAGACGCAAAATGTTGAAGGCTATGCCATGCAAAAACTTCAGGAGAAAAAACTTGATTTTATTGTTGCAAATGATGTGACAGCAGAGGGCGCGGGATTTAACAAGGATACCAATATTGTAAC
Organism: Clostridiales bacterium; assembly: GCA_030446305.1. Lineage (GTDB taxonomy): Bacteria > Bacillota > Clostridia > Peptostreptococcales > Acidaminobacteraceae > Fusibacter. Next base: position 17,521 of record JASUSA010000043.1, read on the forward strand.
GATTTTTGAGGCGAATGGTCATAAAAGTTCCTATGAGTGCCTTCGAAAAGATGTCGTAGCAGGTATTATATTGGATAAAGTGATTGAATATTTAAAGAAGCAACAAAAGATAAAAGAGTAGGTGCGCCTACTCTTTCATTTATCGTTCGGCTTTTTACATCGCCGTGAGTAAAGATAAAGCAAATGTTGGATAAGGTTTGAATTGTGTGAGGTTATTCAATTTAACAATCAATAAAGAGGACGGCCATGTACGCAGAGATTATCGTATTGAGGAATCATGCAAACCTCGATCAATTATTTACATATACTGTCCCGCAGGCACTGGAAGCGGTTATAGCCATTGGCAGCAGGGTTATGGTACCTTTTGGCGGCGAATCGCTGGAAGGTGTCGTATGGCATCTGGCCGATGATACCGATGTGGCGACAACGAAGCTAAAGGCAATCCTGTTTTGTTTTGAGGCAGCGTTGAGTTTACCTGAAACACTGTTAAAGGTCACGGCTTTTATGAGGGATGCCTATCTTTGTACGCATGCAGAAGCGCTGCAACTGCTCTTGCCTACAGGGACACTGGTTGAAGCGGTCCAGCAGTACACGTTTTTGTCAGATGAACCGATGGCGCGTATAAAAGCAACACCCAGTATGAAACAGCTTGCCGTATTGCTTCAAGAGACAGGCATCTGCGACGAAACGGCCATTGATTTGCCATTTTCGCATGCGCTTGTCAAGCGCAATTTAAAGCAACTGGCTGCTTTGAATGTCGTATCTGAAAAAACAGTTTACACACAGAAAGTCAAAGACCGATATGTCGCCATTTACAGAGTGACGGCCATTGATGACCAGTTCGCTGTGTCAGTCCCTTCACATTATAAAGCGAAGCATCGGGCGCTGGCGTATTTAAAAAAACATCCGGATGGCAAGCTGTCTGCACTGAGAGAAGGTGCGCAGATTTCAAAATCGGTTATTGATTGGCTTATAGGTGACAGTCTTATCGCGATCACAGAAGTAGAAGATCGGCGAATGCCCAGTTTTATGGAATCGGTCTCGGCAAAGGAATCTGTTTCTTTGTCTGAAGATCAGGCAGCGGTCGTTGAAGCAATTAAGACGCATTTCGTGACAGCACCTGAAAAGCCCGTGCTTCTGAGAGGGGTGACCGGCAGCGGCAAAACAGAAGTTTATATGGCGCTGATTGATGTGATGCTGAAAGCTGGGAAGCGCGCCATATACCTCGTCCCCGAAATTGCATTAACACCACAGATGGTGTCGAGATTGGCAAAGCGATTTGGTGCGTCTCGCATTGCACTGATGCACTCTAAACTTTCCGCCGGCGAGCGCTTCGATCAATGGAAGGCGATGCGAGAGGGCAGCATTGATATCGTCATAGGCGCCCGTTCCGCCGTCTTTGCGCCGATTGATAACATCGGAATCATCATTGTTGACGAATCGCATGAGCACTCGTACAGATCTGAGCGCAGGCCAAAATTTGATACGTATGAAATTGCAAAATACAGAGCGATGCAGGAAAAGGCGCTTTTGATAGAGGGGTCTGCAACGCCTTCCGTTGACAGTATCTATGAGGTAAAAAATGACAGGCGGGAAATGTTTGTACTCGAGCGGCGCTATAATGTGCACGAGCCGCCAAAACCTGAAATTATAGACATGCGTCAGGAGCTTACAGCCGGCAATCGTACGATTTTGAGCCGTCGACTTTATGAAGCCATAGAAGAACGGCTGGCCAGAGGCGAACAGAGCATTATTTTTTTGAATCGCACGGGGCACTCGACCTTTGTGACCTGTCGGTCATGCGGTTACACACTGACGTGTCCAAATTGTGATATCACGCTTACTTACCACAAGCATGAAAATAAGATGTCCTGTCACTACTGTCAGTATGAAAGCTTTGTGCCGCGGAACTGTCCATCATGCGGCAGTCCTTATTTTAAGCACTTTGGCGTCGGTACTGAAAAACTTGAAGAAACACTGAAAAATTTTTTTCCGCAAGCTTCAGTCGGCAGAATGGATCGAACGACGACGAGCAGAAAAGGTGCTTTTGAAGCGATTTTAGAACGTGTCGAAACGGAAGAAATTGATATACTCGTGGGAACGCAAATGATTGCCAAAGGGTTGGATTTTGAAAAAGTAACACTCGTCGGTATCATTTCGGTTGATTTATTGATGAACATGCCGCATTTCCAAGCCGGTGAGATGACCTATCAGATGGTGCAGCAAGTATCTGGACGGGCAGGTCGCGGTGCACTGCCCGGTGAAGTGATCCTACAAACTTATCAGCCGGAGCATTATGCCATAAACTGTGAGAATTATACAGCTTTTTATGAACATGAGATTGCCGTAAGACAGCGGTTGAATTATCCGCCTTATTGCAAAATGGTGAATCTGCTCTTTTTAAGCCGTACAGAAGCCGTGGCTGCCGACTATGCCGAAAAGACATACCAATACCTCAAAGCGAATTTATTAAAGAAAGGTTTACATTCTGAGGTAGAAATATTCCCTGCACATCCTGCATTATTAAAGAAGATAGACGGTAATTATCGGTTTCAAGTGCTCATGAAAGTTCAAAGTGATGGTTATGAAGCTGTAAAAGGATGGGTTGATAAGCTTCAAACGCGCTTTGTTAGCATATCGGACTGTAAAATTAATCTAGATTTAAACGCTAAAAATATATTATAATAGAGATTAGGAATAAGGAGGGAAAAAGATGGCAATTAGAACGATCAGAACGGATTCCGATCCGATCTTGCGAAAAACTTCAAAACCGGTTAAAGTTTTTGACAATAAACTTACAGAGCTGATTGATGATATGATTGAAACGATGCATGAAGCTGAAGGCGTTGGTCTTGCAGCGCCTCAGATCGGTATTTTAAAACGCGTCATTGTCTTTGATCTTTATGACGAAGAAGGGCCGATGGCGTTGATTAATCCCGAAATCATAGAGACTTCAGGTAATCAATGTGAAGAAGAAGGTTGTCTGAGTTTGCCGGGACAGCGCGGTTTTGTCAACAGACCTTATGAAATAAAAGTGAGATTTCAAGATGCTCAAGGTGACCATTATGAAATCGAGGGCGAAGAACTGCTGGCACGCGTTCTGAGCCATGAAATCGATCATTTGAATGGTATTCTGTATATTGATAAAGTTGTGGATGTTGAGAAAGAGGCACTGTCATAATGAAAATCGTTTTTATGGGAACGCCTGAAATAGCAGTGCCGACACTTGAAGCCTGTATTGAACAGCATGAAGTCGTCGCCGTGTTTACACAGCCTGATCGCCCCAGTGGCAGAGGCAAAAAAATGACGCCGCCCGCTGTTAAAGTTGCAGCTGAAAAGCATGGTATTCCAATCTACCAACCAGAAAAAATAAAAAATGGAGACTGGGTGCAAAAGATTGAGGCCATGGCGCCGGATGTCATTGTGGTGCTAGCATTTGGACAGATATTATCGAAGGCAATTCTTGAAATTGCCAAATATGGTGCCATCAATGTGCACACGTCATTATTACCGAAATACAGAGGGGCAGCGCCAATTAACTGGGCAATTGTCAACGGCGAGCGGGAAAGCGGTGTAACGACTATACAGATGGATGCCGGCATCGATACCGGTGATATGCTGCTGAAAGACACCGTGTCAATTGATAAACAAATGACAGCCGGTGAACTGCATGACCTTTTAATGATGCGTGGTGCTGCTTTACTGATTAAAACCCTTGAAGCGGTTGAAGCGGGAACGCTTAAACCGGAAAAGCAAGATGAGCAATTGAGTTCTTATGCACCGATGATTAACCGCGGCATGTGTGATATTAAGTGGTCCGAATCAGCTGAGGCGATTGTCAATCGCATTAGAGGCTTTAACCCTTGGCCGATATGTTATACACAGCATGCTGAAACACGTGTAAAAATTTTTACGGCAGAAGCGGTTTTGCTTGATCCTCAAGAAGCGCCGTCAAGTACCATCGGTGAGATCATAGAAGTCGAAAGTGATTATATAAAAGTAGCATGCGGTGAAGGTGCACTGAAAATATACGAAATACAATATGGCAACAGCAAACGCATGTCTGTTAAAAGCTTTTTGCTGGGACATGCGATTACATGCGGTGAAATTTTAAAGGAGGCTTAACATGTATATGGGATTTGATTCATCCGGTAGTTTTTTGATGCTTATATTGCTCATGATCTTTGCTTCCATGGCGAGCATGGGGGTAAAATCCACATTTAATAAATATCACAGAGTGCGAAGCGCACGCAATATTACCGGTGCAGAAGCCGCGCAGATGATGCTCAATAAAAACGGTCTGTATGACGTACGCATTGAACGAATTGCCGGTAATCTAACGGATCACTACGATCCACGGACGAAAACTGTTCGCCTTTCAGATCCGGTTTACAGCAATGCTTCTGTTGCATCTGTCAGTGTGGCATGTCATGAAGTTGGACATGCTATTCAGCATGAACAGGGATATGCGCCCCTAGCGATTCGTACGGCGATTTTGCCGGCAGCACAACTCGGTTCACAAGCCTTATGGCCGCTGTTTTTTATCGGCATTATCTTCTCAATGCCGGGACTCATTCAAATTGGTATTTTATTCTTTGCTTTTTCAGTTCTCTTTCAACTGGTAACGCTGCCGGTTGAATTCAATGCCAGTGCCAGAGCACTGGAGAACATGGAGACTTACGGGATATTGATGGACGAAGAAAATGAACACGCTAAAAAAGTATTAAGAGCAGCGGCGATGACTTATGTTGCAGCGGCTGCAATGGCGGTGGGACAGCTGGTAAGAATGCTTCTGCTGTCAAACCGAAGAAGATAACAAGCCCTATCAAGGGGAACAGTCCGCGTTAAATGAAAAATAGCACTGCGCCACGGCATTTATTGATTGTCGTGGCGTTTTACTTTTTGATTATTGCATGATGTAAGCACGACGCATGTGATAAAAGCCTTTAACAGGTAAACAGCATGATTATGGTGCAAATGAAAAGGAGGCAATTTCTCGATCATTTGTTAAATTAGCTTTTAAAGTCATTTATTTTTGGTATGAATACTTTGATGGTGCAGTTTTCTAAAAACGAAGTAATTGCATCGAATGAATAAAAAACAAAAAACACTTTAGTGGTTGCGCGTGGTGAAATGGGGAAGTTATGGGACGTAAAATTGAGCGGAAATCGGTTAGATTAGGGATTGCGTTGATTGTAGGCATTATTCTCTTTATGGTTTCTGAAATGACATTAAAGGGTTATTTTGATAACCAAAGTGTCAATGAACACATTGTCGTTGCGGAAAAGTATTTGACGATTCAGCAAAGTGTTGAGTACATGATGATGGATAATGTCAATTTGATTAAGGGGTTGGGCGCCTACATACAGATGAACGATACCTATGAGGATGATGAAATTGAGGAACTTTTGCGGATTCTCTATGATGATCGGCTTGATGAGGTGCGTAATGTGGGGGTTATCGAAGATACCACCGTTAAATGGGTGTATCCGCTAAAGGGAAATGAAGGCATTATCGGTGTCGATTTAGCGGCAATCCCGGATCAGGCAAAGGGTGTACTAAAAGTTAAAAACAATCTTGAAACAGGCATGTACGGGCCGATTGAGCTCGTTCAAGGCGGCAGGGGCTTCGTTGTACGCATTCCGATTGAAAAAAATGATGTTTATTGGGGCATGGGCAGCGTCGTTCTCAATGCTGATCATGCATTTCAATTTTTAGCTGATTTCGAGGCAGCGCATCACGTTAAAATACTGATTACGCATATGGACAGTCCAACGGATGTCATCTATGGTGATCCCGCTATAATGAACGATAAGCCCATGCGCTTCGGTGCTGACACCAATGCCCTGCTTTGGGATACGTACATGGTGCCGAAAGACGGCTGGCCGAATAATCAAGCAATCTGGTATTTTCTAACGTTTGTGTTTTTAGTCGCTACCGGTTTGATCAGCCATCGCATTTATGCGTGGTTAACAAGATATACCACGGTAATGGGTGACAATGTGCAAATGCGAATGTTGTCCAATACAGATACGTTTACAGGCATTTATAACAAGGGTTATTTTAACTTATGTGTCAAAGATGAAATAACGCGTTCTGATCGAAGTGAAAATCCTATTTCGATGATCTATTTTGATCTGGATCACTTCAAGGAAATCAATGATACTTATGGACATGCGCGCGGCGACGAAGTACTGCTGGGGGTAGTGGCGCTTGTCAAAGAGAACATTAGGGCAAACGATATATTTGCCAGATGGGGTGGTGATGAATTTATTGTCTTACTGCCATACACGAATTTGGCGGGTGCACGTGTCGTTGCAGAAAAAATTAAACGGGCAATAGAAGGGATGACGCATGAAGGCGGCGAATGTGTAACCGCCAGTATTGGCGTTTCGTAACGAGCACATATGGAATTTTGGGAATCTTGGTTCAGGCGAACTGATGAAGCACTGTATCAGGCAAAAGTCAACGGCAGAAATCAGTATGCCATTTCAAATCATCAGCATAATTCGCGTATTATGAAACGCATCGAGTGGCTTCAGGTATGGGATTGCGGCGTCCCGGAAATTGATAAGGCGCATCGTGATTTGACCGTATACTGCAATGAATTGGTCATGAGTTCATTTGATTCATCAAATATTGACGAGACGATTCGACTTGCTGGGCAGCTCCTTGATGAGACCAAGCATCATTTTGAGATGGAAATAGGGTACTTAAGAGAAAAGGGCTATCCGCAGGTAGAAGCACATGCAATCTTGCATAAATCGCTTTATCAGTCGACGAAAAAATTGTACGAAGGACTGGTAAAACACGAATACGATTCTGTTGAGCTGCTGAATTATTTAAAGGATCAGGTCATAATCGGACACTTGGTTAACGCAGATCAGCATTATCGGCAGTACCTTCATTAAGATGTGTTTACAATTCTATGATATTTATAGAATGCGCTTAAATTGTGCGAGCTAATTTGGTATAATGAAGGGAATGCTAAGATTGGAGCTCGCGTGATCATATGAAGATAAATGCAAGAAAAATGGCGCTTAAGATACTGAATCATATTGAATTGGAGCATGTCTTTTCTCATCATGCGCTGAATCATTTTTTTGAAACGTATGAAGTATCCAATATTGACCGCCGTTTTATCAGTAATTTGATTTTAGGTGTTCTTGAGCATAAAATGCTCATTGATTTTTATATTCGAAAATTTTCAAAGGTCAGGTTTGGAAAAATTAACCATGAAGTGGTTAATATTTTAAGACTTGGCATTTATCAAATCATGTTTATGGATAAGGTACCAGAATCCGCTGCCGTAAATGAAAGCGTTAAATTGGCAAAACGCATCAGCCCCGCTCAGGGCAATTACGTCAATGGTGTTTTGCGTGCCTTTATTCGTGCTTATGAAGAAGTGCCGCTTCCAGATGAACGAAGGCATCCGGATGAATACCTCAGTATTAAGTATTCTCATCCCAAATGGCTGGTAAACCTTTGGCTGGATGCCTATGGCTACGATGAAGCAAAGGCCCTAATGGCAGCCAATAATATGACGCCGCCGCTGAGCATTCGCGTCAATCGGCTGAAGACGACACGGGATGATTTTTTAAAGGTGCTGGAGGCAGCGGGCATTGCCGCTACACCTTCAAAATTGAATCCAGATGGTATTTTGATTCAGTCTGTGAATCAAATGAATATTACATCGCTTCCTCGCTTTAAGGAGGGGTATTTTCAAATTCAAGATATCAGTTCGATGATGATTGGCCATATTGCAGATGTGAAGCCGGGTGATTTTGTTATGGATGTCTGTGCAGCACCGGGCGGCAAGAGCTGTCACATGGCTGAACGCATGCACAATCGAGGGCGTGTACTGGCGCGCGATATCTCTGAACAGAAATGTCAGCTCGTTACAGACAACGCCAGTCGACTGGGTATTACGATTATTGAAACAGCTGTTTTCAATGCACTGCATTTTGATAAATCACTCAGGCAGTCTGCAGATGTCGTCTTGGTAGATGCACCTTGTTCAGGACTGGGTATTATACGCAGAAAGCCGGATATTAAATACAATAAACAGCCGGAAGATCTCGAAGCGCTTGCGGGTATTCAAAGGGAGATTTTAAATATTGCCTCTGAATACGTCAAAGTAAACGGCACTTTAATTTATAGCACTTGTACCTTAAACGAAGCGGAAAATGATGGGCAGGTTAATGCATTTCTTGCGCATCACGATTCGTTTGAACGCGTTTCACTGGCGGGAATCGTACCGGGACAGTCGGAAACGTTGACGCTTTTGCCACATCAGCATCAGACAGATGGTTTTTATATAGCAAAGATGAAAAGGATTAAATAGAGGTGAACGCATGAAGATTACAGCCTTAACAGATGTTGGAAAAATGCGGGCCAATAACGAAGATGTCTATAGCGTTTTAGAGGATGCGAGGGCTTACATTGTATGTGATGGCATGGGCGGTCACCAAGCCGGTGAAATTGCCGCACAGGCAGCAGCAGATGATATTGCTGCCGCCATTGCCGAAGCTGAACAGCTTACATCAGAAAATTTTTCCGATGCGATTCGAGCTGTTTTAGTCAATGTGAATGCCAAGATCATGGCCATGGCTGCCGAGAATGAAGCTTACCGAAATATGGGAACGACATTGGTGCTCGCGGCACTTTCAGAACCTTATTTGCTAGTGGCAAATGTCGGCGACAGCCGATGTTACATTGTAAAAGACGGCAAACTTGTTCAAGTTTCAAAAGATCACTCACTGGTTGCTGAACTTGTCAAAATTGGCAGTATCAGCGAAGCGGAAGCTGAAAAGCATCCGGATCGAAATATTATTACAAGCGCTATTGGCGTCGATGAAAGTTTTGAAGTGTTCACAGATGTACTGCCGCTGGATGGCGTGACGCATATCTTGCTGTGTACAGATGGCTTGACTAATATGCTCAACCACAAACGCATTTTGGCGCTGTTAACAGAGCCGCCTTTTGAAGAAGCGGCAAACGCATTGGTGAATGAAGCCAATGCTTCTGGCGGTCAGGATAATATTACCGTCATATGTATTGAATTATAAGGAGGATTTTCATGTCGGAAATCAATGGTTTGTTATTGGACAATCGATATGAGATATTATCGGTGGTCGGTAGCGGCGGCATGGCAACCGTCTACAAGGGCAGAGATCACGTTTTAAATAGAATGGTCGCAATTAAAGTGTTAAAGCAGGAGTTTAATTCGGATTCCGATTTTGTCGCAAAATTTGAAAAGGAATCGCAGTCTGTAGCTAGCCTGACACATCCCAATATCGTCAATGTATACGATGTCGGGATGGATCATGATATGCATTATATTGTCATGGAACTAATCACAGGGCATACCCTCAGAGAATACTTGAATAAAATGCATGGCTTTATGAAAGAAGACGCTGTTGTCAATATCATTATGCAAATTGGTTCGGCGCTTCAGCATGCGCATCAGAACAATATTATTCATCGTGACATTAAATCGCAGAATATTCTCGTCAGTGAAACCGGCAGTGTCAAGGTCGCTGATTTTGGCATTGCGCGTGCAGCGACGAAGAGCACGCTGGTCAATACAAAGGAGATTGTCGGCTCGGTTCACTATGCATCGCCTGAACAGGCGCGGGGCGGCTATGTAGATGCACGAAGCGATATTTATTCGCTTGGCATTTTAATGTACGAGTTGATTACAAAAGAACTGCCTTTTGACGGTGAAACGCCGGTATCCGTTGCACTGAAACAGCTTCGAGATCATTTGCCTGATCCGCGAACCATTAATCCCAATGTTTCAGATGGATTTGCTTCAATACTCTCGAAAGCTACCGCCAAGGATCTCAATCAGCGGTATCAAAGTATCTACGAGCTGATGGAGGATTTAAAGCGACTTAGTGTCGACAAAAGGTTTGTCGTCAAGACAGAAGGTTATCTCAATGATGAAACGACAATATTGCCGAAGATTACAGAGGAAGATATTATGAAGCACGATCAAAATCGAACACGGAAAACAGCAAAGCAAAACACATCAAAACCCGTGAGTAAATTGAACATCACTTTAGTGATTGTAGCGGCACTTATTGTTTCAATGCTCGTATTTTCGCTTGTTGCCATTAATAAGTTCAAAGAAATCTTTAATGTCGACATTGTTACCGTTCCAAATGTCGTTGGCATGAATGTCGATGAAGCAGTTAGAGCCATTCAGGATAAAGGGCTCGTCGCTGATACAACGGAACGCAAATACAATAATGATGTCGATGAAGATATTGTTATATCGCAAAACTACGCAGAAGGTGAAGAGTTAAAAGAAGGTTTTACCGTGAAGCTCGTAATCAGCAATGGCGCCGTAAAGGTACTGGTTCCCAATGTCGTACAGCAGGATTTGGTCAAAGCGCGCGTGATGATCGAAAATGAGAATTTTGAAGTTGGTGAAGTCAAGTATGAGTTTAATGATCTGCCAACGGGGACGGTTATCAGCCAATCGCCAAAAAGTGGCGTCAGAGAAGCTGAGGGAACGCCAATTGACCTCGTCGTCAGTCAAGGGCAGGAAATCAAGACGGTATTGGTGCCAAATGTATCGGGTAAAACGATACGCGAAGCAGAGAGTGAACTCAATGCACTTGGCTTAAAACTGGGTTCCATTGAATATGAACTCAGTGATGAATTTGCAGAAGGAACCATAATCAGCAACCAAGGTGTCGGAGAAACCTATGAACAGGGTTCCGAAGTATCGGTTGTCGTCAGCAATGGTCCTGTAACCGTTGATGGTGACGGTACTGGTGATGGTACTGGCGACGGTACGGGAACCGGTGATGGTACAGGTGACGCCTATTCAGAAATATCGGTAGCCATATTTGCCTCGACCTTCTTGCATGATCCGGAAAATATCCGTATTGAAATGATTCAAGGTGAAACGCGTACAGTGGTTTATGAGAATACCCATACCAAGGCAGAGGGTGATTTTAGAATTAAAATTCGAGGAACAGGTTTTGCAACACTTGAAGTATTTTACAGTGACCAGCTCGTCTCTCAGGAAACGATTCAATTTTAAGGTTAGGGCTCAATGATAAAAGGAACAATTTATAAAGGCATCGGCGGATTTTACTATGTAATGGTCGATGGCATGCTTTATGAGTGCAAAGCGCGAGGAAAATTTAAGAACATTAATATGACCCCTACAGTCGGTGATTTTGTACAGATCAATATTGTTGACGAAGCCGAAAAGACAGGTGTCATCGAGACGATATTGCCGCGAAAGTCAGCATTGCTTAGGCCAAATGTCAGCAATGTCGATCAGGCGATCATTGTCTTTGCGCTCAAAAATCCAGAACCAAATATGATGCTGCTGGACAAAATGATACTGCTTGCAGAAAATGCCAATTTGGATGTGGTGCTCTGCTTCAACAAATGTGATTTAGACGATGAAGGGCGATTTGATGCACTTTGCACCATTTACAGCAGTGCCGGGTACGATATTATTCGAACATCGCCAAAGACAGGTGAGGGCGTTGAAGCGCTTAAAGCCGTTCTCAATGACAAGATATCTGTTTTCTCCGGACCCTCAGGTGTTGGCAAGTCATCGCTTCTCAATGCGATTGAAAATGGATTCAGATTGCAAACCGGTGATTTAAGCCAAAAGATAAAGCGCGGCAAACATACCACGCGTCACTCAGAATTGCTGCCGCTGAAAAGCGGCGGTACCGTTGTGGATACACCGGGGTTTACGTCACTGTCACTTCATGAAATTCCACTTGAGCGACTGCCGAGTCTATTTCCTGAATTTGAGGCCGTTTCATCATCCTGTCAATTTGGTAACTGCAAACATTTAAGCGAGCCGAACTGCGCAATAAAAACAGCGGTAGAAACAGGTGAAATACATGCATCACGCTATGAAGCTTATCAATACATCTATCATGAAATTGAAACACTGGGGAGGAAATATAAAAAATGGTAAAATTGGCACCGTCGATACTATCGGCTGATTTTTCTAATTTGCTAGTTGACGTCAAAGCGGTTGAAGATGCAGGCGTCGAGTATTTGCATGTTGATGTTATGGATGGGCACTTTGTGCCAAACATCTCTTTTGGCGCGCCAGTACTGAAGGCGCTGAAAGGTAAAACAAATTTATTTGTCGATGTTCACCTTATGATTGAAAACCCGGATCAGTATATTGCAGATTTTGTCGATGCGGGTGCTGACAGTATTGGCGTTCACGTTGAAGCGACGCGGCATTTGCACCGAACGATTCAACTGATAAAATCCTATGGCATTCAAGCGGCGGTAACGCTTAATCCGGCTACGCCGCTTTCAAGCATTGAAGAAATATTAGAAGATGTGGACATGGTATTGCTCATGTCGGTGAACCCCGGTTTTGGCGGTCAAAGCTATATTCCTCAGACAACGGCTAAGATTAAGCGACTGCGCAAAATGATTGATGAGCGCGGACTCGATGTGGCCATACAGGTGGATGGCGGGATTAAGCTCTCAAACGCCAAAGAAGTGGTTAAAGCAGGTGCCGATATACTCGTAGCAGGCTCTGCCATTTTTAACAGCGAATCAATCGTTGAAACGGTTCATGCCTTTAGAGAGGTTGTAAAATGAGAGCGCTCCTTGCACTAAATGGAAAAATTGATGATATGGAGGCTTTGCGTGCCATCTTGGAGACGCTTGAAATTCATTTTGTCGTCGGTGTTGACGGCGGAATTAAACACTTGCAATCACTGGGATATGTTCCCAACATTATGATTGGCGATTTTGATTCCTTTGAACTTGAAGGTTATGCAGAAGTTTGGCCGGATGTTGAAATTATGCGCTTTAACAAAGAAAAGGATATGACGGATGCCGAACTTGCCTTTAGCTATATTCAGGACAAGCGGTTTAACGATATTATTGCCATAGGTGCCTTTGGCGGCAGGTTGGATCATCTGCTCGGCAATGTATTTCTCTTGGAGCATTACCCGAATATCATGCTTTTGGATGCTTACAACCGCGTCAAGCTCTTGGAAGGACCGGCTGAAAAAACGCTGTTTCAGCGCAAGGGATTTCTGTCGCTTATTCCCATTACAGAACGCGTTGAAGGCGTTACCTTAAAAGGGTTTAAATACCCGCTTGACGAGGTTGTCATCAAACGCGGTTCGACTTGGGGAATCAGCAACGAATTTGTGGCAGAAGAGGCCACCATACGGTTTGAAAAGGGAAAGATGCTTGTCATTATCGCCGAAGATTATTAATAAAATGCAAGATGCTGACGTTAATCGGTTTCATGGCCGTCATTGACGTTATAAATAGCCAATAATGAAGTGTGCAAAATGATAGTTTACAAAAAATTATCATTTTTTTATGCATAAAAGGTTGCAGCTAAAAATAAACAAGTGTATATTATTAATAAATCTTGATGAAAGAGGGATGTATGCAGTACCTAAAAGATGATGTCAGAGAACGAATCGTGGATGCGGCATTAGATGAATTTGTAGAAAAGGGATTTAATAATGCGAGTATGCGGGAAATTGCACAACGCGCTCAGATTACAGTAGGCAATATCTATCGCTATTTTAAAAATAAGGAAGATTTGCTCAAACAAAGTCTGAGCCCACTGATTGAAGTGATTGATGTTTTTGTCAATCGCGATTATATTGCTGAAATGGGCCTTTCGAGGCATGATGAAGTGAGAGAACTGATTGCCGCAAACATTACGAAGCTGTACGAGGATTTTCCAAGGGAGTTTTATGTACTAAGGAATGGTTTAAAGGGAACACTTTACAATGCCTATTACGACAATGTGGTGCAATCCGTTATTGCGAAGATGAAACGATTTACGATAAGTGATGCGGCAGATATTGATCCTATGATTTATGAGATCATGGCGCGCAATCAGATTGAGTCTATTATTTACATCTTGGAACATGCGGCATCTGAAGATGTTGAAAGACTTGTGAAACAGTTTTTTGGCTTATCATTTAGGGTGTTCAAATAAGGTGGTTTTCTTAATCATCATGGACTGAAAAAAATTTCATGGGCGTGTTTAAGGCATCTTTTTTTTGGCATAATAATGAACGAGTGTTAATTTTAATTGAGCTGGAGGCTAATGAATGAAGCGACATAAAATATTATTTGGCTGTATGGGGTTAAGCTTACTGCTTTTGGCAGGCTGTGGCAGAGAAACGGCATCTGAGGATGTATCACGCATAAAGACCGTTGAAACACAAGCGGTGACAATTTCAACGACAGATGAACAGATGGTTTATTATGGTCACGTTGAATCGGGTTCTATGACCAAACTCAGTTTCAAAAGTGCAGGGGTTTTAGAGGCGCTGAATGTTGAGAAGGGAGATCGCGTCGAACGAGGCGCGGTTCTCGCAGCACTGGATGATTCAGATTACAATATTCAGCTACAGGCGGCACAGGCTGGGGTACAGTCCATATATGCAACCCTAAATAAAGCAACAAAGGCTTATAATGATGCAAAAAAAGATTATGAAGATTATGAAAAGTTGTTTGCTGCAGGCAGTATTGCCCAAGCGGCACTGGATAAAGCCAAACTCAATTTAGACGTATTGGAGCAGGATGTCAATGCGGCGAAAGAAGGTTATCAGCAAGCGCAGCATAATTTGGATGCGCTATCAAAATCCATAAATGAGCTCAAGATGACAGCCGATGTTGAAGGCGTCGTCGTCGAGACGCTTTATGAAACGAACGAAGCTGTT
>JASUSA010000109.1 GCA_030446305.1 Clostridiales bacterium
ATTTTGTTAAACATTTTAATGCCCTCCTAAAAAAGTTCCCTTTTCTTCTTATTTTTTATCGTGGACTACAACATCTCCATTGTAGTTTCCATAATTTTCATCAGCGGCATCATAACCGATACGAGAATCGATCCGACGACACCCGCCATTAAAACCAGCATGAGCGGCTCAATCATCGTCGTCGCCCGCCCAATGGCTTCTTCAACTTCATCATCAAAGAAGCCTGCCGTTCTTGCTAAAATATCATCCAATTCACCGGTGCGCTCACCAACGGCAATCATTTGTGTCAGCAGCGGTGGAAAAACACCCACGGTTTGAATTGACTTGGATAATCCATACCCTTTCCGAATATCCTCTCTACAGGTGGTAAATCTATTTTCAACTTCGACATTCCCAAGCAGCGTACTCATGATTTCAATTGCATCAATCATGGAAATCCCACTTCTCAACAAAATCGACATACTGCGCGCAAAGCGCGCGGTGATGATTTTCGCAGTGACGCCTTTGATAATCGGCACTCTTAACATCAGACGATCCAGCACTTCTCTGCCGGCCGCCGACTTTCGCCAGTTGAGAAAAGCAGTGACACCCGCTGCAACAACGGCAATGATCCACAAAAATTTCGCCTTGATAAAATCACTCATGTTGATCATAAATTGCGTAATACCCGGCAGTGTTGCACCAAAGCCACTAAGCGTGTCTGCGAAAATAGGAATAACGACGGTTAAGAGTACAATGACAACGGCAATCATCAGAAAGAAAAGTACAATCGGGTACGTCATCGCACCCTTTACTTTATTCTTGATTTTGTTGTCGCGCTCATAATAATCCGCCATCCGGTTCAGAATTTCATCGAGGTTACCACTGACTTCACCGACTTTGATCATATTCCTGAGAAACTCAGGAAAAATCTGGTGGTGTAAATCAAGTGCTTCTGATAAAACCTTCCCTTTTCGAATGTCGTCATAGACGACTCTCAGTACTTCTTTAAGCTTTGGGTTTCCCGTTTGCAGCGTTAAGATTTCAATGGTTTCCAAAATCGTTATGCCCGAATTGAACAAAACGGCAAATTGGCGGCAAAAGACGGTGATATCTTTGATCTTTACTTTTTGAAATCGTTTGAGTAATTCAAAATTTTCTCCGGCTTCTTCAAAACTGACGATGAAGTACCCCTGTCCTCGAATGTAGGCCTTGAGTTCAGCATCATTGGCAGCCGTGGTTTCACCTTCAATGACTTTGCCTTGTAAATTCTTCGCTTTATACTTGTAAACGCCCAAGCTTCACCTCTTAGAAAGGATTGTTCAGCAGTGTCTGTAATCCTTTTTTGTCAATCGACCTTAAAATCGCTTCCTCTCTTGAAATCATACGATTTCGATAAAGTCTCAGCAAGTCTGCATTCATGGTTTGCATCCCATCCATGGTATTGGTTTGCAATACGCTGTTGATCTGATAGGGTTTCCCCTCTCTGATGAGATTGCTCACCGCTGAATTGGTTTTTAGCACCTCGCAGGCTACGCATACCCCAGAGTCATCCAATTTAGGAATGAGCTGCTGTGTGATAACGCCCTGCATAACGGTTGCCAATTGATTTTGAATCTGATTTTGCTGTTCCGGCGGGAAAATGTCCAGTATCCGGTCAACGGTTTTCGCTGCTCCGAGTGTATGCATCGTCGAAAAGACGAGATGCCCGGTTTCAGCTGCTGTAATGGCAATGCGCGTCGTCTCTAAATCCCTCATCTCGCCAACGAGTATAACATCTGGGTCTTCCCTGAGCGCCGCCCTAAGTGCTGTGGCAAAGCTGTGGGAGTCCAGTCCGATTTCACGCTGATTGACGATGGACTTTTTATGACGATGGAGGTATTCGATTGGATCTTCAACCGTTATGATGTGTTTGCTCTGGTTTGCATTGATAATGTCCAACAGACTCGCCAGTGTCGTGGATTTGCCACTGCCGGTTACGCCTGTCACCAATATCAGTCCACCAGGTAAATCAGCAAACTCTCTCACCGTGTTTGGAAGTCCCAAACTTTCAAAACTCGGTATGTCAAACGGCTGAATACGAATAGCCATCGCATAGGTGCCACGCTGTTTAAACGCGTTAACACGATACCTTCCAAGCCCCTGCCTGGAAAATGAACAGTCTGCTTCACCCTTTGTTTCAAGTTCTGCAAATTTTCGTTCATCTAGTGCTTGTTTGATAAGTTCCTTCGTATCTTCCTGCATTAACCGCCCAAAGTTTTCAAGGAAGATTAAGTGCTTATGCTTTCGTACGCACGGAAATGTGCCTACTGTGATATGAATATCGGATACTTTTAGTTGATCTGCTTTTTCCAGCAAGTCATCTAATGTGAAATTCAACATTTCGGCGCCTCCAATTGCTATACAAATACTGTTTTTGTCATTTCATCGAAGGAGCTATCTCCTCTTAAAACAACGTCTTTTGCATTGGCAAACAATGTTGCCATCCCAGATTCAACTGCAATGTTCTTTATTTCCTCCGAAGACCGGCCTGTAATAATTGCTTTTTTTAGTGTCTCCGTTATTTCGAGCACTTCATGAATAGCAATACGCCCCTGATAACCGGTATCATTGCACCTCGTACAACCTCTCGCACTGAATAGCTTTGTACCCGGTTCAATCCCCAAGACTTCCATTTCAAATGGTTTGGCATCATATGGACGCTTGCAATGCGGACAGAGTGTTCGCATCAGTCGCTGTGCAATGACGCCGACAAGTCCTTCTGCTACCAAAAAAGCGGGGATGCCCATGTCAACAAGACGTGTTATGGATGTTGCAGCGTCATTCGTATGGATCGTCGACAACACCATATGGCCAGTAATTGCGGATCTTACAGCAATTTCTGCAGTTTCTTCATCTCTAATTTCACCAATCATTATCACGTCAGGATCTTGCCTTAAAATACTTCGCAGCCCTCTTGCAAAAGTGAGCCCCGCCTTTGTGTTTACCTGAACCTGATTGATCCCATCAAACATGTACTCAACTGGATCTTCAACGGTTACGACATTTTGCGAAACGTCGTTTTGTTCCTTGAGCAAAGTGTATAACGTCGTCGTTTTGCCGCTGCCCGTCGGTCCTGAAATAAGTACGATGCCATATGGCGATCGCTGAAATTTATCAATCAAACCGTCTTCATGCTTTGTAAATCCAAGCTTGGAACGGTCTAAAAGCTGATTGCCTCGATTGAGAATTCTCAATACGAGTTTTTCACCAAATACTGTTGGAAGTGTTGACACGCGAATATCATAAGCCCTTCCGTCAATTTCTGTTTCAATTCTGCCATCCTGAGGCACCCTCTGTTCAGCGATATTGATTTCCGCCAAAATTTTAAAACGCGTTAAAACACCGCTGTAAGAAGTTTTCGGTATATTCATTATCTTGGTCAGCACGCCATCGACACGTACGCGTACATATACTTCGCGTTCAAACGGTTCGATGTGAATATCGCTGGCACTTAAGTCAATTGCTTGGTTAATAATGGATTTCACAAGGCGTACTGTTGGCGCATTCGTGATTTCATCGCCCTCATCCAGCTGATCGTCAAAACTTTGAATGCTGAATTCTTTTTTTAGCTCTTCGATGGCCTTTTGAGAGCTTTCATCCACATAGTATTTATCAATTGCCCAATTGATACTGTCTTCATCTGATATAAACGGCTTGATGCTCTTTTTTGTAATAAAGTGAACATCATCAATGGCATGTAAGTCGAACGGATTTGAAATGGCCATACAGACAACACCATCTTCCATGCCGAACGGCATGACATTGTATTTTTTTGCGACATTTTGCGGTATCAACTTTGCGACGCTGCGGTCAACATTCGTATCCATGAGGTCAATCAACGGCAGTTTAAACTGGATAGACAGCGTTTTAGCAATCTGCTCTTTCGTAACATAATTGAGCTTTACCAACGCTTCGCCAAGTTTTAAAAAATGTTCTTTCTGATATTGTATGGCATCCTGAAGCTGATCACTTGTGATATCACCTGAATCGATGAGAATGTCGCCCAATCTTTTTCTATCTGTCAAAATATACTCCTATATCATGTTCTAATGACAATTATACCGTAAGTCTTTCTTAATAATCTCGTTTTAAAAATAAAAAATGCTGCAGTCGAAACTGCAGCAGAACCATCGTAGTCAATAATACCTATTTCATCAAACGCCTACAACATTTGTGAAACAGCATTACCACCTTAGACTTCTAGCTTTGCGTCCTACCCTTTCGAATAGTTTGCCCAACACTTTGCTATTCATGTAACTTTCCTATATTATACCCCACATTTAAAGGGTTGTAAACCACTTACTAGGTATATTTTACCTAAACTTTACGCATGATATAGGACTGTAGTCCTATATTTATTTATATTGCTTTTACAAAGAGCCAAACAGCCATACATAAATGAGACTTTTCCCGAAAAACAAGCTGATGACTGTTCCCATGGCAATAAATGGTCCAAAGGGTATCTGCATTTTGCGCTGCTTTTTAAAAAAGACCAGCAAGATCACGCCAAAGGCGCCGCCAATAATAAAGGCAAGCCATAATGCCAGAAGTGTCAGCTGCCAGCCCAAAAAGAGACCAATTGGCGCGAAAATCTTGACATCGCCAAATCCCAAGCCGCCACTCTCACCGTAAATCAAGTCCGTCACAAGCGCAATTACAAGTAAAATCATCGATCCTGACAACATGCCAATGAATCCGTTATAGGGTTTTGCGCTGTAGTAAATACTATTGCCGTAAAACACATGGTAAGCGGAGGTAACGAGACCTGTTATCAGTCCAAACAACACGATACCATCCGGAATAATCATGGTATGCAAATCAATCAATGCCATCACCAGCATCAGCGAAATCAGTACAAATGCAAATAGCGTCTCAAAATGAAAACCAAATTGATGATAGGCAATCACGTAGAGGATGCCATTGGCAAGTTCTACCAAAGGATACTGAATTGCAATGCGCTCCCCGCAGGTACGACAGCGCCCCCTTAACACGAGATAACTGAAAACCGGGATGAGCTCATAGGGTTTAAGCTGTGTTTTACAGCTTCCACAGGCCGACGGGGGAAAGACGATGCTTTCGCCGTTTGGTATTCGATAGATGCAAACATTTAAAAAAGAGCCAATGACCAGCCCTAGGATTAATACGAGTAAATACGTTGGAAACGCCTCCCATCTTAAGCCGAAAAACGATCTGTAATGATTACAATGTTAGCGTTTTATACCATTATAATGAATAACGCTCATTATCACAAGTCTTAATTCTTGAAATGTCACAAAATTGTAGCATTTTGTCACCTTTTGCATGCTCAGGTATTGCACAGTAATATTATCGGTACTTTTCTCAAAGACTTAACCATAAATTTTTGAAAAAATACTGCCTATAAATACTGTATTATCTTATTGTTCCCCCAGCAGTTTGTCAAGCTTCGCGTCTAAATCGTAAAGTTTGAGCAAATGCGGGATCTGATCATAATGCGATTTGATATCCCAGTTCTCATGTATATGATCAGAGAGCGCCGTAATAAATACATTTGCCGCTTCATACCCCTCTGCTTCAAATTCAGGAAATTTCATCGTCGTCTGTATCGAAACATCAAAACCAAACGTAACCACCGGCATTGACACCGTCAGCGGGTTATCTTTGCTCAGTCCACTTTTTACATAACACGGCTTTAGCATCATCGTCGAAACAGCAAAGCGATTTCCAAACTTGACGAGTGTCCATTCGCCGTTGCCTTTCACCTTGATCGATGTGCCAAAGGGAACAGACCAAAGGTTGCCGTGCTTTCGAATAATCTTGCGGGTACTTTCGCCCAGAAATTGATACATCCACATGCGGTCATGCGGCAACGGCATCGCCTTGTATTTGTCATAGCGGCTGTCTTGAGACTGAATAATTGCATAGGCGACGATTTCACCCAGAAAACAGTGAAAGCAATGTTGATCTTTCATAAGCGCAACTTTTGAATCATCGTCTAAAAGCTGCAAATATTCAAGAATGCGCTGCGAGGATTCCGGCTGAATATTAAAAGCATAGGGCGCCATTTGAAGTGGTATTGCCTCAAGTGTTTCCGTTAAGGTCACGGCAATTTCATGCTTCGTCTCAACAACCGGTGCATCGCGATACTGAAAAAGCCATTCCAGCTGTCGGTCACTGACAAGTGCCTTGCCGTGATTATTGCGGATATAATACTCTCTGGCTCTGATCGCAGTTCCCTCATGCTTTGCAATAACTGCATGCGGGATGCTCTTGCGCTTTGGCACACCAATAATGGCAATATCATTGCCTTCAATGCGCATATGCTGAATGGTAACCAGCAACTGAGGACTAATAATATCTTTACAAAGATTTTCAATATGTTCTTTAAATTTATCAAACCCAGACTTGCTGTTCCCAGAGAATTTTTCGAAAATGCCAGCGCCTTCAAATTCACCCGAATCCTTGACGCCAACGATTAAATTGCCGCCTTCCCGATTCGCAAATGAGACGAGAAGCGTCGCCATCTCCTTATGATTAAAACTGCCTTCACTCCCGACAAATTTTTCAACCATCTTCAGTTCATTTCTCAGGTTTTCACGCTCATAGGCTCGAATAATATTCAGAACATCTTTTGCCTTCATAATAGTTCATCCAGCTCTTCCGGAAAAATAAACGGTTCCGATTTTGGATCTGTGACAAACGTACCGTCTTCGATCTTTTGAATCATCAACGGTTTGTACTTAAAATCTGTCTTCAGAATATGATTCTTAATCCAGTTTTCAAGAAAAGCGGCAATTTCATGAAGCGTTTCAATTGATTTGAGTTCATCTGCTTCCGGGTGCATTTGTTCCAGCTTATTGGCAAAAGCCTGATGCTCTCGTTTATGCTCTGTCGTTTCGACATAGCCATTAGCCTCCATAAGTCGCTCTTCCGTTTCAAAATGGTAAATGGTGTATAGATTCAGTTTAACGAGCATCCGAACAATTTCATCGTGCAATTCTTGTTCATCACAACGCGCCTCTAGTGCACTTGCCGTTGTAATCAGTTCAAACAGTCGTTTGTGTTGATCGTCAATTTCTGAAACACCGACACTGTACGCTTCTGTCCATTCCATACCTACTCACTCCTCTCTTTTTCTTTTATCTCTCTAATTTGTACATCAATTAATCTAATGAGTTCACAGATTTTCGTCTCTGTTGACGAAATGTCTTCG
>JASUSA010000044.1 GCA_030446305.1 Clostridiales bacterium
CGCTGACGAACATTAAAGACAATTGGCGTTCCTTCAAAATTGAAGTTCTTGCGCAGTTGATTTTCCAAGTAGCGAATATAAGAAAAATGCGCCAGTTCTTTGTCATTGACAAAGAGCACAAAAGTAGGCGGTTTGACAGAAGCCTGCGTCGCATAGTAAATCTTGAGGCGCTTGCCTTTATCAGATGGCGTTTGATTCAGTGCAATCGCCTCATTGATAATGTCGTTGAGAACCCCTGTTGAAATGCGCAGTGCGTGATTATTAGAGACATAGACCGCTTGATCCAGCAACTGCTCCACACGCTGTCCGGTCTCAGCAGAAACAAACAGAATAGGTGCATAAGACATATAAGCGAGTTCATCTCTTACCGTTCGCGTATACTCATTAAAGGTGCGGTTATCCTTTTCAATTAAGTCCCATTTATTCACGACGATCACAGCAGCTTTTCCTGCCTCATGCGCCAACCCTGCAACCTTTTTATCCTGATCGGTAACACCTTCTTGCGCATCAATCATAATAAAGCAGACATCGGCGCGTTCAACGGCTGTCATAGCACGTAAAACACTGTACTTTTCAATCGCTTCATTTACTTTTGACTTTCTTCTGATTCCCGCTGTATCAATCAGCGTAAACGACTGTCCTTTGTATTCAAAAGGGGTGTCGATGGCATCCCGCGTGGTACCGGCAATATCTGAAACAATAACGCGCTTTTCACCAATAATCTTATTGACCATTGAAGATTTGCCAACATTTGGCTTTCCGATAAAACAGATCTTAATGGTATCATCTTCTTCGTCATCGCGTACTGCATCATCAAAGCACTTCACCACTTCATCCAAAAGATCGCCGAGTCCCAGCACATTTGCCGATGAGATTAGGAGTGGTTCTCCCAGCCCCAGCGTATAATAATCATAATAATGATCCGGCTTATGATAAACGTCGATTTTGTTTAACACCAACAACACCGGTTTCTTTGAAATTCTAAGCATTTGAGCAATTTCTTCATCTGCTGCTGTATATGAATATTTCCCATCACAAAGGAAAATGATAACATCAGCCGTATCGATGGCTATCTGCGCCTGATCTCTCATCTGTGATAGAATGACATCTGTTGAATTAGGTTCTATACCGCCTGTATCAATCATTGTAAATTTATAATTCAACCATTCACAATCTGCATAAACACGGTCACGGGTAACACCCGGCGTGTCTTCGACAATTGAAATGCGTTTGCCTGCGATCCTATTAAAAAATGTTGACTTGCCGACGTTCGGCCTTCCAACAACAGCGACAATGGGTTTTCTACTCATGATTTCCTCCATTTATAATTGCGTCGACAAAATCACGCCCGCTGATGTCGACAATCCGAACAGGCTTGTTGAAGTGCGCTTCGAGCATTTCAACGGTTATATCATCTAAAAGCACCGTTTCACCTGACCGCAGCATATTAATCGGCAGTAAAACTGCATCTGTTTCTTGATGGACATCAACTTGCGCCATAATATCCTTGCCTGTCACGAGACCTGAAACCGTAATGCGTTCACCGAAAAATTCATTGATCACTGGTACCACACTAATATGAATGCCCTTATACAAAGTCATCAGCTCATTGGCTAATGCTTTAATAAACGGGCCTGCTGCTGTTCCGGTTACAATAACGACATTGCGCTGATAAGCCGATGCCCGTTCGCGCCCATGCAAATCAATGAAATCATGTACCTCATCCATTAATTTTCTCAGCATGCCAACACCGTCTTCATATTGTAAAAATCCTTCGTATGCTTCATAAGGCGGAAGCGGACAGCCTGAGAGAATATAAAACTCATCTGCCAGAAAAACAAATCGCGAACCGCGTGATTCAAGTATTTCTGTCTGTATTGCCGCAACTGTTTTGACAACATTTGCCGATTCCTCGCTTGTAAAACCACGCATTGACGTCAGGCCTTGCCGATGATTGGACAGTCCTATCGGCACCACTGCAACACTGTTTAAATGTTCACCGAGCTTTTCAAGATCGCGAATCGTTTGTACCAGTTTTTCACCATCATTGTAGCCCGGGCACAAAACAACCTGCGCATTGACAACAATGCCGTGCTCAGTAAGGTATTTTAGCTGCTGCATAATTTTGCCCGCAAAACGATTGCCAAGCATTTTCACCCTCAGCTCAGGGTCTGTCGTATGAACCGACACATTAATTGGGCTAATGCGATATCGCACAATTCGCTCAAGTTTTGCTTCAGACATATTGGTAAGGGTCACAAAATTACCCTGCAAAAAAGACAGCCTTGAATCATCGTCCTTAAAATAGAGCGTTTCTCGCATGCCTTTTGGCAATTGATCAATAAAACAGAAAACGCAATTATTCTGACAGCGCTTTGCTTCATCAATAATTGGATTTTCAAAAATGATTCCAAGTTCTTCCTCAGGCTCTTTATCTATTTCAGCAATCCATATCTCACCGGACTTTTTCTGGATCTCCAGTTCAACATAGCTTTCTTCAAGCAAAAAAATATAATCAATAATATCTTCTATTTTTTGACCATTTACAGATAATAAAGCATCCCCTGCTTCAATTTCAACTTCTTCAGCAATAGAATCCTTTAGCACTTCTTTGATGATATGCATAATGCCTTCTCTTTCCTCTTAGACAATCTATTGTCAACACTTGTACGTATCCACTCATACCCTGATTTTATACCATATAATGCCTAAATGAAGCATCAATCATACCAATATAAAGAAAACACTTCATTGATGACATACCCGTACAGTATGATATTTTAATACACTTAAGGCAAGATTACAACAAAAATTATCAAGTGCATTGTCTGCTGAAAAAGATTGATTTTACAAACCACATTGTATCAATGCACTCATCGTGCCGCGGGCGCCGCCGGCGGCACGTCGATGCGAATGATATTTTTCGATGCCGCAAATTGTACAATCCGAATTTACTTCAATATGCTGCGGCAGAATACCGTTCATTTGCAGCAGTTGACTGTTCAGCCATTTCAAATCCAAGTGATATTTGCCATAATCCTTTGGAAATACAGCACCCGACAGCAATGTCTTAGGATAGTTCTTTTCAAACGCTTCAATAACCGGAAAATCAACCTCATAGCAGCACTTACCCGCACTTTGACCAATACCAGCTCGAATTGCCTGTACACGCGCGCCAAACTGGCTGCACATACTCTCTATGGCAATTTGACCAATGCGGTTCTTTGTCCCTCGCCAGCCACTGTGTACAGTCGCGGCAGTTCCTGTAATCGGATCATACAGTATAATCGGAACACAATCGGCATAAAACGTCATCAGTATCACATCAGTCCGATTGGTAATCAACCCATCCGTCTTTTCTGCAATATAAAGATCATATCCATCAAGTGCCGTATGACTGGTATCAAAACGTCTGAGTGCACTAAAATCAAATGCTTTATTGATTGAAAGTATGGTCGTACTGTGCACCTGGGCAGTCGCTACAATGGTCTTTGCCGTCATCCCCAATGTATCCAGTGAACGCTTAATATTTGTCATGACATGCTGTTTATCGTCCTGACCATAAAAACTTGTGTTCATTGTATCATAGGGCGGATTGCTAATGCCCCCAAGTCTCGTCGTTACCCCATGTCGAAACGATTCTTGCTCAAATATTTTAAATTGATTCATATGACCTCGCTTTCATGGATTCCACGCACAGCCCTCGTCTATTCATAAAAATCCTTTAAGGTGTTTTTTACCGAAAAAGAATGCGCCCTTTAGGCAATCACACCATTCAAATTTTCATCTTTCCACTTTCCATGTCCTTACTGTACTATTTTAAGTAAGACTAAAATTCAACCTGTTGCCTCAAAGAAGCAACTACAGGCAATAATGCAATAGCCTTACTTGTAATAAAGGGCTTTCCCCTGTAAAAAGGGTTAAAAAAAAGCAGTATTCACTGCTTTTCTAACATATTTCAACCGTTCGCTTTCTCATTGAGAAGTTTTGTAAGTTCGTTGATAAAGGTATTGATGTCTTTGAATTGTCGATATACAGATGCAAATCGAACATACGCAACTTCATCCAGATCCTTGAGACCAGCCATAACCAAACTACCTATGAATTCTGAAGAAATCTCCTTTTCCATAGAGCTGTGCAGCTTTGATTCAATATGATCAATTAATCGTTCCATTTGTTCCATTGAGACCGGCCGTTTTTCGCACGCACGAATAATACCGTTTAATACTTTCATGCGATTATACGATTCTCGATTGCCATCTTTTTTAACGATAATAATCGGAATTTCTTCAACTTTTTCATATGTCGTAAAACGTTGTTTGCAACTTATGCATTCCCGTCTTCTTCTAATGACATGACCGTCTTCTGTCGGTCTTGAATCAATGACCTTTGATTCAAGGCTACTGCAATAAGGACACTTCATAGTTTCACCCACCTTTAATCATTAGCAAAAAACCTTGCGGTTGCAAGGTCTAGCGTTTCTTTCTTAAAAATGTAGGGATTTCAAAACCAGCATCTTCGTCTGGTTCCGGTTCAACCGGTCCTGGTACCTTGCCTGATTTTGTCTCTTGTTTTGGTTCAGGTTTTGGTTCAGGTTTTACAGAATCAAATCCCGTCGCAATGACAGTTACTGTAATTTCATCTTTCAAAGATTCATCAATAACAGCACCCATGATAATGTTAGCTTCTGGGTCGGCTTCCTGATAAACGAGATCAGCTGCCTGCTGAATTTCCATCATCCCCAGTGATTTGCCACCGCGGATATTTAAAAGAATTCCCTTGGAACCTCTAATGGATGTTTCTAACAGCGGACTGTGAATCGCCTGATTTGTCGCATCAATAGCACGATCATCACCACTTGACGCGCCGATACCCATATGCGCCAATCCCTGCTCGAACATAATGGTTTTAACATCGGCAAAGTCGACGTTAATAAGACCTGTTTCCGTAATTGTATTGGAGATCCCTTGGACACCTTGACGCAAAACGTCATCTGCTATGGTAAACGCATCAAGAATAGAAGTACGTTTTTCAACAATTTCAAGCAAGCGATCATTTGGAATCGTAATCAGCGTATCCACACGTCGTTTCAATTCTTCGATTCCTTCTTCCGCATGCTTCATACGGCGTTTACCTTCAAACGAAAACGGCTTTGTAACAACGCCCACCGTCAAAATGCCCATTTCTTTGGCTATCTCAGCCACAATCGGCGCTGCACCTGTACCGGTTCCGCCGCCCATGCCCGCTGTGATAAAAACCATATCTGCTCCCTGAAGCGCCTGATAAATATCATCGCGGCTCTCTTCAGCAGCTTTTTTCCCAACCTCAGGGTTTGCACCGGCACCAAGACCACGTGTCAATTTCTCCCCTATTTGCAATTTGTATTCTGCAGCCGAGCTGTAAAGTGCTTGCTTATCAGTGTTAATTGCAATAAATTGAACGCCTTTAAGATTACCTTTAATCATCCTATTCACAGCGTTGTTTCCACCGCCACCAACACCAATTACTTTAAGCTGGGCAAATTCTTCAACAGCAACATCAAACTCTAACATTAAAAATTCCTCCTTATCCCGCAAAGTAATATCTCAATGGTGTTAAAAATGCTTTATCTATACAAAACTTGATCATTTTCAACGTTAAATATAACCCTTTTATATGCTCTCTGTATCCAAAACTATTCATTCAATTCGCAATATCTATTGATAAATAGTTCATTGGCTATACTACATATAGTATAACTTCTTTTTCAACTTTTTGGAATAATTTTTTCACAAAATACCGTTTTTTTTTGAATTTCTAGCCTTTACAGAGACTTATAGCTGTGTTCCGTAGGACTTATGACGCAGCGCCATCTATTATCCAGTTGCAAATGTTACGACTTTGACTTATTCCTGTTTTTTTCACGAATTTTATCAATCGATTCATTGCGAATAATACCAATGTTGTTAAACATTCTCGTCCCAAATACGAAGATGGCGGCATAGTAAATCGGCACACCCAATTTATCGCCAATATAGGAAAGCGCAATCGCGACGAGTGCATTGATAAAGAAGCCCGTCAAAAAAACAATCCCGTCAAATCGATTTTCAAAGCTCGCGCGAAGCGCGCCGAGAATAGAATCAATTGCCGCTAAAATGCCCACCGAAACATACAGTGACGAAATGGTCGTAAATTCAAAAGGGAGATACAGCCCTATAACGATCCCCAGGATAACACCGATGATTGCAATAATCATTGTCTACCTCCAAACTCTGTTTATCAAACGAAATCTGTTTATCAAAATCTGCCGATGCCATTGCATCTACAGCATTCATCTCAGTTATTGCGAAATTGCCAATATGCCAATGTTCACAAACAACTTGCTTGTCAATAAAGATATTTATAGTTCACCTCACCGCTGAAAGCAGGAATCGTAATGCTTATGGACGTATTTACTTCAACGTAGACACCCCAGTTCCTCAGACTCTCACTGTAACTTCCCGGCGCATTGATGGCCGATTCCAAATACATTCGATCACCAATAGCCGTGATAATATACGGCGGTGCATAGATTTGATCGTTGATTTTAATCGTCGGCCCCGTGCACTGAATGTTAGACTTATTAAAGATAACGCGCTGCCCATTGATCGAAATCGCTTCTGCGCCGGCATTTCTGAGGTCATCTACCATCGCCCGGATGTCCAGATCGTGCACCATGATATTGTTAGGGCTCTCATTGACATTGAGCTCACGCGTCCCATCGTCGACGATAATAACAACACCGGGACCTACGACATCTGTTAACCCTGAGATCAGCTGTGCATTTTCAAGTTCATCTGATAAAACATTTTCAAAGTTAACGCGTTCATTCTCATTAGCCGTTTGGTATGCTTTAATCTGCGTTTCAAGTGCTTCAATTTTACCGTGAAGCTGATCCACTTCTGCACGCTGTACATCAAGCTCAATGGAATTTGCATACATTTCTTTGATCGACATGTATTTAAAACCTGCATTCGTAATCCGATACTGAATGGCAATCATTATGCCGAGCAAGAGTGTTAAAAAAAGAATAAGCTTTTGAAAGGATGATAATCGCATGACATCACCTCTACTTGACCGGTGCTGCATAGTTGAATTTAATACTGCCGTTAAATGCCGGCAGCTCTAAATTGTCGACTTCCTTTACCTCGATGTAATAGCCCATGTCCCGAATGGTTGAAACAATCCCAAAGCGCTGGTTCAAAGCACCCTGAAGCGTTCTGGAATTACCGATTGCCTTAATGGTAAACGGCGATGTCAGCGGTACGGTATTGACGTTAATCTGCGAGCTTGCAAATCTGACTTCCGTATTGTTTACCATACGCTGGTCGTTAATGCTAATCGCTTCTGCACCGGCTGAGTTTAACTCATTGATGAGCTCAAGGATCAGCTTATAGTCATAATTGATGTTGAGGTCCACACCGTAACTGGAATCCTGCGGCGGGTTATCAATGGTAACGAGAATCCCCTGCCCTTGCACTTTGGTCATGCCGGCAAAATTCTTATACCGATTTAGTTCCTCTGTCAAACCTTTGATCACCGCATTTTCATTGGCCGCTGAACCCTGAATATCTTCCAGCTGTGATTCGAGCGTTTCAATTTGTGCCAAAAGTTCTTCTTTTTCATTTTTCACGGCACTGAGTTCATTTAGTATTTCAGTTGTCTTCTGTGTTGGTGTCGTCCCATTTAAATAGGTACCCTGTACAAATTTCATTTGAAATGAAATAAAGACACCTAAAATCACGCAGCCAATGCCAATCCATATATAATCTTTCTTCACGTGTTCACCTACTCTCCAAAAGGCCTGTAGACAGGCAGTCCATCACTGCTGACATCAATGATCCCCGTTCGGATATCATCAGACGTCAATGATTGATAGATATTTATAAATTTATTAAAACGACTTTCTATATGCTCACCATCGCCAAAATTAACTTTAAGCGACTGGATATTGATATAGATGTTGTTATCTTCGTATGTGATGACATTGTCGACGTCCAAATCCGTCTGTTTAAGCAGGTCCACCAGTTCAACAATATTTTCAAGAACGTAAAAAGCATCCACTTCAATCACTTTTCCCGTTGAAAAAGCATTAAACGGCATGCCAACAACCGTAAAGCCTTCTTCTGCTTCATCCATGACCTTTAGTACCTGCAGTGTATTGTCCAGTGACAATATGATGTCTGAATACTGGATACTCAAAAAATGCACCCGGTATTCAATCTCAACATCGATTTCAGCTGGAAAGGTTCTTGTAATTTTTGCAGTTCGAATATAGGGATGCGTCATCAGCATTGCTTCTGAATGCGGCAAATCAAGCGCAAACATACTGTCGCCGTAATGAATGTCCGAATATCTTTGAAGCTCGTAAATATCGAGCGCATCATTTGGATTATAGTTTATCGTGCGAACCTTCAGGAAATCGGTTTCAAAGACAATATAATAGGCACCACCCAAAATACATGCCAAAATTAAAAACAGCAAAAGCTTCTTCAATACTTTCATAAATCTTTAATCCTTGTGTTTGGATGACAGCGAGGTAATGACGTCGACAATTCGATCTAGTGCTTCTCGTATATCCATGCGTTCACAATTTAAACGCATCTTGTTCAGTTTCTCAGGATTTGCAATAAAGTCCTTTATCGTATCCACCATGAGCGGCACTGTCAAATCACGCTCTCTGACAATGAGACCCATGCCATTTTTATCAAGTACTTTGGCATTGTGAAATTGATGATCATTTGCCACATTTGGCGATGGAATAATAATGGACGGCGTGCGCGTTGCGATAATTTCCGTAATGGTCGAAGCACCTGCCCTTGAAATGACAATATCTGCAGCGGCTAGATAAGTGGGCATATCGTCTAGAAAATTCATAAGCTCAAAATGTTCACAAACATCATAAGTACCATCTTCAAGTCCATTTTTCAGCCTTTCATAATAGCGATTACCTGATATATGAAAGCATTTTAAAGGATGATAATGCTTGAGTTCACTGTAAACACCCATCATCATCTCATTTAACTTTTGTGCACCATTGCTACCACCGACAGTGAGCAGCATGATCTCGTCTGCTTCAATACCGAGTTTCTTTCGCGCTTCATAACGATCGGCATTAAAAAATGCTTC
Source organism: Clostridiales bacterium (assembly GCA_030446305.1). Taxonomy (GTDB): domain Bacteria; phylum Bacillota; class Clostridia; order Peptostreptococcales; family Acidaminobacteraceae; genus Fusibacter. The sequence goes on from JASUSA010000044.1 coordinate 9,148, forward strand.
TCTAATCGGCAGTCCGGTATAAACCATCTTATCTTTTACAGCAAACTGCTCACGCGCTTCTTCAAAAGTCAGCATCACAACGTCAACAACTCGACTGAGCAGTTTGTTTGCCATGCCAGGAAAGGCATTCTGTTCATGAATAGCACTTGGAATGCCCATCATTGCACCGGCTAGGACAACCGGTCCCGTCACATAACCGCCAGTGCCAATAATCACGTCCGGCTTAAACGTTTTCATCAATTGTCTGGATTGAAAAATGCCTTTTATCGTCTGGCCAAGTGCACTGAGTGTTTTGACTGACAATTTCTTATTTAATGGCGCCACATCAACCGTTTCAAACGCGATTCCTTTCGCGGGAACGATTTCTTTTTCGAGACCGTGCTTAGCGCCGACATATAATAATTCGGTTTCAGAATCATTCTGCATTAATCTTTCGGCAATCGCAATAGCAGGGTAGATATGGCCACCTGTACCGCCACCAGTTATGATGACTCTCATATTAATCTCCTTTTGACGTGCGTTCGCCGCAGTATTTCGAAATATTCAGCATAATGCCGATGCATCCCATCAGCGTCATAATACTCGTGCCGCCGTAGCTGATAAATGGCAGCGATACACCGGTTACAGGCATTGACGACGTCGCCACCGCATAGTTCATTACAATTTGCAGCGACAGCATGCCCGTAATCCCAGATGCGACAAACATCGAGAAAGTATCAGGTGCATTTATTGCTATTTTAATACATCGATAGATTAAAATCAAAAAAAGTGCTAACAAAATGACCGTTCCAATAAAACCAAACTCCTCGCCAACCGTAGCGAGAATAAAGTCATTTTGCGGCTGTGGGATATAGAGCTTATTTTGGGTACTCATACCAAGACCTACGCCAAAGAGCCCACCGGTGCCGAGTGCATAAAGAGATTGAATGATCTGCCACGCCGTATCGCCTTTTGCTTCAAAAGGATGCAGAAAGGCGACCCACCGCTCATATCGATAGTCTGCCGATTTAACGAAAAAGAAAGCCACGGCGCTGCCAAGTGTGCCCACACTAAACACATACAGCCACCTGAGCCCAGCAACAAAGAGCATAATGGCAACAATCCCCACAATAATCATCGCAGAACTCATGTTGGGCTGTTTCATAATGAAATAGGCGTTGATGCCTGCAATGGCAAGATAAACACCTAAGACTTTAGGGTTATTGATTTTTTGATAATTTTTTTCAAGTAAAAATGCCACCAGTATAATAACCGCTATTTTGGTAAATTCCACCGGCTGAAACGTTTGCGTACCAATTGCAATCCAGCGCTGCGCATTGTTGCGCGTAACACCTTTTAAAAGTACCCACACGAGCAGGAGTATGTTCAATGCAAACATTGGAATGGCCAGCGGTTTAAAATTTTTATAGTTGAATACCGATGCAATAAACATGGCCACCAGTCCGACAATGCTCCATTTGAGTTCTGAATTAAAAAAGAACATTTTATCTTCGCCCATTTCAATGGCATAATAATAACTCGAATTAAAAACCATGAGCAGACCAAAGGCTACCAGCATCATCGTTACAATAAACAGCGTATAATCCATTTTTTTGGGTGTCATGTCAACCACCTGACTTCAATTGATTTAACACAGGCTTTAAAATGAAGGCCGCGCGCTTCAAAATTGGGGTACATATCCCAGCTCGCACATGCCGGCGAAAGCAATACCGCATCACCTGGCGCTGAAAGCGCATACGCCTTTTCAACGGCTTCATCCATGTTTTCAACAATGTAACAGTTTTCAAAGCCCGCGTGCTCAGCTGCCACCTTAATCTTTTCCCGCGTCTCCCCGAGCAGCACAAGTGCTTTAATGCGTCCGTCAAACGCTTCTGCCAGCAAATCAAAAGAACTGCCTTTATCCATGCCGCCTGCGATCATCACCGTTGGCCTTGTCATCGCTGCAATCGCGCAGAGCGTCGAATCGGGGTTTGTCCCTTTTGAATCATTGTAAAAAACGCGGTCGTTTACTGTTGAAACATATGCAATGCGGTGTTCTACGCCCTTAAATGTTTTTAGCGTTTCGCGTATCACATCAGGCGCAATACCTGATAAAAAAGCAATCGCGATGGCAACCAAAGCGTTTTGTCGATTATGACGCCCCGGAATCATGAGGTCTGAAACATCGGCAATCTTGGTTCTAATGCCGTTAATTGCCACGACAAACGCATCGTTTTCAATGAAGACACCTTCATCTAAAACGCGTTCCAGGCTAAAATAGACAATTTTGGATTTAATCTGCTGTGCCAGTGCAGAAACCAGCGCATCGTCTGCATTGAGCACCGCAAAGTCATCGCCGGTTTGATTTTCAAAAACACGCGCTTTTGCCGCAATGTAATTTGCCATCGTCTTATGGCGATTGAGATGATCCGGTGTAATATTGATAACCGCTGCAATATGCGGTTTAAAAGCGTGGATAGATTCGAGCTGAAAACTGCTGAGTTCTGTAATCATCATCGTTTCAGGCGTTGCAGCGAGCGCCTTTGACACTGCCGGCAATCCAATGTTGCCAACGACAAAATGATCTCTGTGCGCTGCTTCAAAAATTTCACCGGTCAGCGCGGTCGTCGTCGTCTTGCCGTTCGTACCGGTAATACCAATAAAGCTGCCTTCGCATAAGCGATACGCCATTTCAATTTCTCCGATTACCTCGACGTGTTTCGCATTTGCTTCCTGAACCAGTGCAATATCCATCGGTACACCGGGACTCATGACAATAAGATCATAAGCCTCAGCATGTTCCGGCATTCTGCCCAATATGAAATCATCTGCAAAAGGTGCCGCTTCATCGACGAGTGCACCAAGCTTTTCACTGGTCTTCAAATCGGTGATGGTCACATGTGCATGAAGCTTTTTCAAAACATTCGCCGCCGCAATACCGGATTTCGCCATTCCAACGATTAAAATTCGCTTTTGTTCAAATTGTTTCATATTCGCATTCATGATTGCCTCCAAATTACAGTACAAGCAGTGAAACAATACCGGCAGCGGTTGTAACTGCAGCAAAAGTTAACACGATTTTTACTTCCCGCCATCCGGATAATTCAAAGTGATGGTGAATCGGCGCCATTTTGAAAAAGCGCTTTTTCGTCTTTTTATAATAAAGGACTTGAATAATCACCGATAAATTCTCAATAACGTAGATGATTCCGACGATTGGTATAAAAAAAGGTATTTTCAGTACAATGGCATAGGCTGCGACAACCCCGCCAAGTGCAAGTGAGCCCGTATCACCCATAAAGACTTTCGCCGGATGCCAGTTGAATTTTAGATAACCAAGCAATGCGCCTGCAAGTGCAAACGCACTCCACATCAGCGCCGTTTCGCCTTTAACGGCTGCGACAATGGCATAGAAGAAAATAACGACAACGGTAACGCTCGTCGCCAGACCATCGAGGCCGTCAGTAAGGTTAACCGCATTATCAACCGCTAAAAAGATAAACACCACCAATGGGAAAAACCATAGTCCGAGGTCATAATCACCTAAATGAAAAGGCAAATGTGTCTCAGTGCCAAACTGAGCGGCAAAAATCGTTAAAATAATAGATGCCAAAAGCTGCAATCCAAGTTTTTGCTTAGATTTTAAACCCAAATTATGCTTTCGAATGACCTTTATATAATCATCAAAAAAACCAATACCACCAAAGAGTATCAATGACAGCATCACGAAGATGACTTCAGGCTGATTCATAAAGAAGACAGCCATGACGAATAGAAAAGCGGTTAAGAAGATAAATCCGCCCATCGTCGGCGTTCCCTGTTTACTCATATGTGATTGGGGCCCTTCTTCACGAATAGCCTGACCAAATTTCAATTTTCTAAGCTGCGGAATGACAACAGGTCCTAAAAACAAGCTTGCGCCAAGCGCCAAAGCAAAATAGACAACTGCCATAATCCATGTAATAGACATATAATCGACTCCCTGTATCTTTAGTAATTCTTACTGCATACCGCCGCTTCATCTTATTTCTTACATACTTTCTGCAAGCAAAAAACGTTAAGCACCGTAATATTTACGAACCTCTTCTGCATCGTCAAAATGATGTCGAACACGACCTATGATTTGATAGGTCTCATGCCCTTTCCCTGCAATAACAACCGTATCACCATCTCGCGCAATGTCGAGCGCATCTGCGATCGCCTTTCTGCGATCCGTAATACGATGCATTACTTTGCCCGCTTCCAATGTCTCTGGGATACCGACAACGATCTCATCAATAATCGCTTCCGGTACTTCCGTCCGCGGATTGTCGCTGGTAACGACAATGACATCCGAAAGTCTATAAGCAATATCCCCCATAATCGGACGCTTCTTGCGGTCTCTGTCACCACCGCATCCAAAAACGGTAATCATTTTGCCTGCTGTAAATTTTCGCACGACACTGAGTACATTCTCTAAAGCATCCGGCGTATGGGCAAAATCTACAATAACCGTATGTGATTCAGGTATTTCGATGGTTTCGAGGCGTCCACGCACGGGTTTAATCGCCTTGATTGCCGTCTCAATTGCATCGAGTCCATAACCCATGGCATAGAGCGTCGAAATACATGCGAGTGTATTGAGCACGTAAATATCGCCCGGAATAGCAATAAAGCCATCAATTGCACCTTTCGGCGTAACGATGCGACATGAAGTGCCGCGAGCGCTGTATACCACATTTTTTGCGTAAATTGCTGCATTATCATCTAAGCCGTATGTTAATAGCGGTGCCGAAAAGCGACCTTCGTCGACCAATCGTCTGCCGTAAGAATCTTCAAGGTTTATCATAACACCTTTTTGCGCTCGCTGAAAGAGTAATGATTTCGTGTTAAAATAATCTTCAAAATCCGGATGAAAATCCAGATGATCTTCCGTCAAATTGGTAAAGATGGCATAATCGTATTGCACATGTCTGACGCGATCCAGTTTCAACGCATGAGAACTGACTTCCATCACGCACTGTGAAACTTCCGCATCTGCTGCCTTCGCCAAAAATGCATTCAGTGTCAATGCATCTGGGGTCGTGTTCTGCGTTGGGTAAACGTCATCGCATATGTGATTTTCGATTGTACCAATCACTGCCGTCCGTTCGTTCAAGGCTTTAAGCATCGATTCCAGCATTAAGGTGATTGATGTTTTGCCGTTAGTTCCCGTCACACCTATCATCGTCATGCGCTCTGAAGGTTTTTGATAAAACTTGCCGGCAATATCCGGAAGCTGCTGTTCTGTATTCTCCAGCGCCACATAAGTAATCCCATTTATAAAGGGAACCTCAACTTCAGCATTGTAAAAAATAACCCCAGCACCGCCTTCAATCGCTTGTTCAATATAATCATGGCCATCTACTGTGTAGCCTTTAATGGCTATAAAGGCGCCGCCCTTCTCCACTTTTCTCGAATCATGCGTCATGGCATTAATAACACAGTCCTCATTGCCGTTAATATGATGATATGGAATAGTTGACATCAAATCGTTCAATTTCATTCCTTGGTTCCTCCTTGCGCATTTTTACGAATTTCCAGACCGCCATTACTCCCCAACCGATAAAATGATGACTGCATTCTTGCTGACGACTGTATCTGCCGCCGGAAACTGACCTGTAACCACGAGCGATGTGTCCTCTACGACGAGTGGATCACTCGCATGATTAACCTTCATCTTATCCAGCTTTGCCACGGCTTCCTCATAAGTCATACCGTACAAATTCGGAACCGTGATTTTTTCATCGCTGGTGGCCTCCGGTAAAATGTTTTTATATCTTAAAATATCTTCGAAAATGCTTTTGACAATTGGTGCTGCGACGCTGCCGCCGCCAAATTGATCTTTTGGCTCATCAACGACAACGAGCACGATGAATTGCGGATCGTCAATTGGCGCCACGCCCATAAATGAAGCGAAAACCTTGTTTTCCTGATAGGAACCATCTTCAAACTTTCGACTGGACCCAGTCTTGCCGCCAATTCGAATGCCTTCGATATAGGCATTGCTCCCCGTCCCGTTTGCGACAACACTTTCAAGCATCATCCGCATGGTCGCAGATGTCTCCTCTGATATAACGCGGTTAACCACAACGGGTTCTACCGCCTCGACAACATTGCCTTCTTCGTCCAGAATGGCCTTGACAATATGCGGTTCCATCAGGTTGCCACCATTGACAACTGCCGACAATGCCCTGATAACCTGCATCATCGTATATGCATTCCCATGGCCATAGGCCATTGTCGCCAATTCCACCGGATGAACGTCTTCTTCTTTATAGGTAATGGAGTTCACTTCTGACGGAAGTGATATTCCCGTCTTTGCAAGCAGACCGAATTGATCGAGGTATTTATAATAGAGCGATGCGCCAATACGGTCAATGATCGTCATAAACACAGGGTTACAAGAGTTTTCAAGTGCTTCGAGAAACGTTTCTTCCCCGTGCTGATAAGGATATACCCAGCATTTCAGCGTCACGCCGGCAACATCTTTTGAACCGGAACAATAAAATTTTTCATTGAGGCTCACTAGATTTTCCTCAAGTGCAATAGATGCAGTGATCGCTTTAAAAACAGAACCGGGCTCATAAACATTGCTAATGGTAATATTTTTCCATATGCCGCTGTAATAGGCAGCTTTTGCATCGTTGTCCATTGTCGCCCATACTTCAGGCGCCATATCCGCACCGACTGCTCTGGGATCATTTAAGTTAAAATCCGGTTTAGAAGCCATTGCCAATATTTCACCGGTCTTAGGATCCATGACAATTGCAGAAGCAGAATCGGCTTGATGAACGGCCATGGCTTCATCCAAACGCGATTCGACAAAGTATTGAATGGTATCGTCAATGGTAAGTTCAATCGTCTTGCCGTCTTCAGGCTGTGTTACTTGATCTTCACCATATGCAAGCTGTCTGCCATGCACATCCGTCGTGACAAAATAAGCACCCGCCTTGCCTTTCAGCGTATCGTTGAATATATATTCCAGTCCTGTAAAACCGTCAAGATTTGCATTAACATTGCCAATAATATGTGATGCCAGATTATCATACGGATAAATTCGTTTGGTGTCTTCTGTTATCGATACCCCTTTAATGCCCTTTTTCTTAATCATGTCACCATCGCTCTTTGACAGATCAGAAGCAACTTTGACAAAATCCGTCGTCGCACTGGTCATCTTCGTATTGATGGCATTTACATCTAGTGACAGCGCCTCGCCAATAAGTCTCGCCGTCTCATAGGTTTCGGTTATTTCCGAGGTTCTCGCCCAAACCGTGTAAGTCTTCACACTAAAAGCAATTTTATCACCATTGCGGTCCAGAATGTTTCCGCGTTTTGCCGGGATGGGAATATTTTTGTTTTGCTGATCCTTTGCCATGGCTGTCAGCTCTTCATGGCTATAGATCTGTATATAATAGAGCCTTCCCACCAGTGCCGCCATCATAACGACAATAATGATGAAAAAGATCATGATGCGATTTCGAATCTGATGCATAGCAGCCTCCATAAAAAATGCTCTATCTCATTATAGCGGATATTTCTAAAAAGCGTTATCTTTTTCCGTTAGCATCGCTTGGGGATCAACACCGTTATTAGGCACCGCTATCAAGCACCATCAAAGGGATTTAAAGCATTCAATCGACACGAATTTTTATTGCCGCAATGCTTTGCTTTATCACGCAAAAACGCCTGCAATGCAGACGTTTAATAGTGTCGTTAGTTTGTTCTGAACAGTGCCGCGATCATATCATTCATTTTGCTTTCTTTCTGGATCACTTCAACCGCTTTGGGATTATTTCGTTCCGCCAACGCGATCTGTGTCGTTTCCGAAACAGCAAATGTCGATGTTGCATTGATGTACACATATTGGTTGCTCGTTGGATACTGCATGTTCAGCTGTTCTTTTGCCACTTTTTCAACAGTCTTAATATCCGTTGAGTTTTCAACCGCCGTTTGAAGTTCTTCAATTTGTGTATTCAGTGATTTGATCTCAGTCTTCATTGTAAAGATTTCGTATTTTTTTTCATTTACCAGAGAGTTTTTATAAATGAGCACCGCAAACATGCTTGAAAACACCGCGAGTAATACTACCGTCATCAAGGTCGCTTTAAGTCTTTCACGTGTTATGCGCTTGGCGTTTTCCCGTTCCAAACGTTTTTTTCGAATGGCGACAATCTTCGCGGACTGATCCTTGTTAAACGCCATAATATCTTCCTCATGTAAAACTTCACGACTAGCCAACATGTACTGCCCCTCCCTGGGTTATTTCTTTTCACAAATCCTCAGTTTCGCACTCCTTGCACGAGGATTGTTTTCAATTTCTTCATCAGACGGCGCGATGGGCTTGCGCGATATAAGCTTTACCTTTGGCACGCCCCCACAAACGCATACCGGCAATTCCGGCGGGCAAGTACACCCCTGCGCCAACTGTCTATACGTATTCTTAACGATGCGGTCTTCCAGTGAATGAAACGTTATGATGCAAAGTCTACCGCCTGGATTTAATGCTTCAACAGCATCGTTAATGGTTTTTTCAATAATCTTGAGTTCATCATTGACTTCAATGCGAATTGCCTGAAATGTGCGCTTCGCCGGATGCGGGCCTTCTGCTCTTGCCTTTGCAGGAATGGCCGCTTTAATAATATCAACCAGTTCGAAGGTCGTCTCGATGGGTTTTGATGCCCTCGCTTCGACAATGAACTTAGCGATGCGACTTGCCCAGTTCTCTTCACCGTAATCTTTTATGACGCGAAACAGTTCCCTTTCTTCGTAGTCATTGACGACATCGTATGCAGAGATGGCATCGTTACGATTCATACGCATGTCCAACTTGCCGTCATTCATATAAGAAAACCCGCGTTCTGCTTCGTCAAGTTGATAAGATGAAACGCCGAGATCCATCATCATACCGTCTATCTTTTCAATATTGAGCGTCCGCAAAACATCCTTGATTTCTGAAAAATTAGCATGCACCGGTTTAAATCTATTTTCAAAGATGCCGAGCCTTTTGCCCGCAGCATTTAATGCATCCTGATCCTGATCAATACCAATCAGCAATCCATCATCCGTCAATCGCTGAAGCACTTGGAACGAATGACCGCCGCCGCCGAGCGTTCCGTCAACATAGATGCCATTCGGTTTAATATTCAGTCCTTCTATTGTCTCTTTTAGCAGCACCGTAACATGATGAAACGCCATTTCGCCCCCTGTTCTCCTAGCTTTTATGCTATAAAACCGTTAACTTTCTTGTTTTTATACATTCTCGCATCTGTTGTTTAGAAGCTTATGCCCAGTTTTTCCATTTCTTCTGCGAGGTCATCCATATCTGACGTCATATCGTCCGTATAGGCAGCCCATGCCTCAGCATCCCAAATTTCAATGCGGGCACCTGCACCGTTTATGTAAACATCTCTGTCCAGTTTGGCATGATCCTTAAGGTTTTGTGGGATTAATACACGCCCCTGCTTATCAAGCGTACTCTCAGAAGCGCCGGCAAAAAAAGCTCTCGTCATCGCGCGTGCTTTTTTATTGGAAAGCGGCAACGCAGATAATTCTGCTACAAAGGCTTCCCAGCCTTCTTTTGTAAACACAAAAAGACATTGGTCAAACCCCTTTGTCACATAAAAGACATCCCCTAATTTTTCACGGAATTTCGCCGGGATACTCACTCTGTTTTTAACGTCAATTGCGTGTTTGTATTCACCGAAAAAGTCCATTTAGGTTCCCTCAAGTTTATGTCCTTTTATCCCACTTCATAACACTTTTTGCCACTAACTACTAATATTTTAATATTTTTTTAATCTAATTGCAATAAAAAAAGCGACTCAAAATCGCTTGAATCGCTTAAAAATACTGTTTTTTATTCAATTTGATGCCAAGGTACTATATCCGCTGTTTTTGACGTGCATCACCCCAAGATATAGCCTTTATTCTTCTGGGTCTTTTTGACTATTTTTTAATTTCGCTTTACGATTTAAATAAACGAGCAGTCCAGCGCCTAGCAGAACGCCAATGAGGCTGATGACTTGCGCCGTTCGAAATGGTCCCACCATTAAGCTGTCTGTTCTCAGTCCCTCGATAAAAAACCTGCCAATGGAATAAAGGATCATATATTTCACAAAATGCGTACCCTTTACTTTTCGATTCTTAAACGTCAGCATCAGGAAAATAAAAATGCCAAAATCCCATAACGATTCATAGAGAAACGTTGGGTGCACTTTAATACCATCAACCATAATGCCCCACGGCAAGTTCGTCGGACCGCCATGTGCTTCCTGATTGATAAAATTCCCCCAGCGGCCAATAGCCTGTCCCAGAATCAGCGGCATTGAGAAGAAATCTGCAATTTCACTAAAATCAAAATGCTTTATTTTGCACATAATATAGCCGGCGATCAAGCCGCCGATCACACCGCCGTGAATCGCCAGCCCACCGCTTCGCGTCGCCAGTATTTGGCTTGGATGCTGACTGTAATACGACCATTCGAAGATGACATAATAGGCCCTTGCGCCAATAATTGCACTGGGGAGAATAACCAGTACGAGATCAATGAGATCATTTTCATCATACCCATATCGCTTGCCGACTTTTGTGAGTATAAAAGTTCCGAGCAGCATGGCACTGGCAATAATAATGCCGTACCACGCGACACCAAAACCAAATATTTCAAATGCATACCGATTCATGACAGACTCCTTACATCAGTAACCTTAATTGTCTTCGTGCTGTTTTCGAATAATAGACATCGCAAAGTGCTCTGACTGATAAAAAGCGCGAACAGTTGTCATCATCTCATCATATGTCATTTCCTGAAGCCAGTTGACATACCTGAAAAGATCTGTTTCCTTCATTATATGATAGGTATAATTGCTTGCTAATGACTGCAGCGCATTAAACGATATCAGCAAACGCCCAACCAGCTTGCGCTTCATGCGATTAAACGCTTCTTGATCGATGCCATTTTTCACTGCATCCTCAATGGTTTCAAGAATGAGTGCACTCAGCGCATCAATATCTTTCGACTCTGCACCAATTGCCGCATAGGCATAACCAAGGCCAAACTGACTCTCGACGTCAAACCCATCGGTTATGAGACCTTTTTGCATGGCGCGTTCATAGAGTTTTGAACTTCTGCCGAAGATAATATCATTTGCCGTTCGGATCGCCGCAGAATGTCGTTCCACTTCACCTTCAAACCGCTTCGGATCTGCCTTAAAACCAATTTGGAAACGGTCTTTCGGTACATCTCCGTATATTTCAATGCGGCGCTCGTGAATATGATTTGGTTCATCGGGAATCAAGACTTTAGGCGCTTCACGTTTTGCTTTAAACGCATCCGTCTGCAGTGAATCAACCAGTGAAAACATTGCCTCGGGATTCACATCGCCATAGATAAAGACTGACATGTTATTAGGCGTATAGAAGTATTCATAACACTGCAGTATCTGCTCTGCTGTAATGCTGCTGACGGATTCCTCCGTCCCTGCAATATCGAAAATAATCGGATGTTCATTGTAGAGCGAACGATAGAGATTCATGGCGAGCGCCCAATCCAGTTCATCCTTGTACATGTTAATTTCCTGTATGATAATGCCTTTTTCCTTTTCAACGGTCTTTTCATTAATACTGGTATTCTGTACCAGTGACATCAAATACCCCAGCCCTTTTTCAAATTCGTGAACCGTATCGAAGTAGTAAACTGTTGAAGCATTTGACGTATAGGCGTTGACATTGGCGCCGATTTTTTCGAATTTGACAAAAGTACTTTCTTCCTGATCTTCAAAGATCTGATGTTCGAGAAAATGGGCAATTCCCAGCGGCATATCCATGTGTTGGCCATTTGACAGTTCAAAATGATTGGACATACCGCCATATCGCGTTGCAAAAAAGGCGTATTTTTTCGTAAAACCGCGTTTTGGAATGACATAAACCGTCAATCCCGAATCAAGTGTTTGCCGATGTACCGTTTCACCTAAAAAGCGATTGTAATGGTTACTGGTCTTTGTCATTCAGTTGCTCCTTACTTAAAAAAACAATGGTATCAAGTTCAAAGCGATTAAGCGCTTCGACAATTTCTGTTTTTGTAACCGCATTAATTTTGTCAATATAGGCTTCTACTTCCAATTCACCGCCGGAGAGGTATTGATTGAAGTAGTAATTAATGTAAGAATTCGGAAAATCCGACACGGATTCAAGCGATGAGATAAAAGCCTTTGTTGCGATTTCGATGTCTTCCATCTCAATTTGGCCTTCCTTTAATTTCTTTACTTCCTCTAGAATCAGTGCCAATGCCTGGTCGTAGTTTTTGGCATCAATGCCCGCATAAACGAACATGATGGCTTTATACCGCTCTGCTCTGGCAAAGGTACTGTAGCAGAGACTTGCTTTCTCCCTAACTTCCTTGAAGAGCCGCGAACTCCCACCGTAGCCTAAAATCAACGTCCCAATGAATCCCGCCAGATACGCCGGATCATCATAGGGAATATTCATGCGATAGCCAAGCATTAATCTGGCTTGATTTACATCTAATGTACCCTTCAATGTTTTAACCGCTTCAACCGGTACGATTATCTTCTCTTTTGGAATCACTTCAAGGTCGCTGCGTTCAAAATGAAGGTTGTCTTTAATCAGTGCTACAATGTCATCTGACGCCACATCACCGAGCACGACAATATCCATTTCAGATGTCTTTAGAACATTCTGATAATGCTCGAAAAGCTGTTTCGGCGTAATGGCATCAAGCCCTGCCAGCGTTCCGTACTCATGCAGTGCATAAGGTTCTTCTGCACACATGGTTTCCAGACACTTGCTCAGCGTCCACATGGTTTTATCCTCTTTACGCGCTTCAATTTCAGATGCGAGTCCCGCTTTTGCCGTTTCAAAAATTTCCGGATCAAAGCCGCCATCGACGCACTTGGGTGCATTCATTATTTCGTTGAGCAATTCAAAAGCTTGCGGCAAGACGGTTTCATCATCAATACGTCGTCCATCAGCAACCGTCATTTTTATTTGAATCATCTGCTTTTCACCGTACTTGTGCACATCTGTAACAAGTACGCCGCCATAGAGCATTTCAAGCGCCTGATTGATATCAGTAAGACCGGGATACTTTGCCGTCGCCCTGTCTATAACACGGCTAAGCAATGCGTTGAGTGAAACTTCTGAAGCCCTGAGCGGACGTCTAATGTAAATGCCGACCAGTACGGACTTAAACTTGGTTGCATTCAAAACGTGGAGTTTAATTCCAGGCTGAATGTCCAATACGGTTAAATTCTGCATATTTGACCTCTTCCTATCAGCCCCTTTTAAATAGGGGCGCCCTACTATTATATATTATTTACATTAGCTTGTTAATGGTTTATAATTTAATGATGTGAAGAAATGCGCCAAACGGCGTTTCAAATAAACCTCAGGAAGGAAAATAAATATGAAATTAGGTATCGTCGGCTTGCCGAACGTCGGTAAGAGTACGCTTTTTAATGCCATTACCAAAGCGGGCGCCGAAAGTGCAAATTATCCGTTCTGTACCATCGAACCCAATATCGGTGTCGTCGCCGTTCCGGATGAACGCCTTACAATCCTCAGAGATATGTATGATTCAAAGAAACTCGTACCGACCTCTATTGAATTCTACGACATTGCAGGACTTGTAAGAGGCGCTTCCAAAGGCGAAGGCCTCGGCAATCAATTTTTAAGCCACATTCGGGAAGTCGCATCGATCATCCATGTCGTGCGTTGTTTTGAAGATGAAAATGTCGTTCACGTGGACGGCAAAATCGGACCGAGCAGCGACATTGAAACCATTAACTACGAACTGATCCTCTCCGATGCAGAAATGATCGATAGACGTATTCAAAAAACACAAAAACAATTAAAGGGCGATAAAACGCTTGCAGGCGAATTAGCACTTTTGGAACGCGTTAAAACCGTGCTGGACGAAGGACTTTCTGCACGTACCATGACGCTGACAGAAGATGAAGAAACATTTGTCAAATCGCTGAATCTGTTATCCTATAAGCCAATTATCTATTGTGCCAACGTCTCTGAAGAAGATATCATTTCCGGTGAAGACAATGCTTACGTCAAAGAAGTACGCGCTTTTGCCGAAACAGAAAATGCAGAAGTTGTGGTCATCTGCGGTAAAATTGAGCAGGAAATCGCCGAACTGGATGATGAAGACCGTATGGCATTCCTTGAAGAACTCGGCCTAAATGAATCAGGCCTTGATAAACTCATTCGCTCTTGCTATCACTTACTCGATCTCATTAGTTTCCTCACAGCGGGCCCGCAGGAAGTCAGGGCGTGGACCATTCGAAAGGGAACAAAAGCACCACAGGCTGCAGGTAAAATCCACTCCGACATCGAACGCGGCTTTATTCGCGCAGAAGTCATCGCCTTTGACGATCTCAACGCACTGAAAAATATGAATGCTGCTAAAGAAGCCGGCAAACTCCGTCTCGAGGGCAAAGAATACATCGTTCAGGATGGCGATGTGGTGCATTTTAGATTCAACGTGTAAATCGTAACACCTATATTTAAGACATAACAAAACCCACTATTCTGAGTTTTCAACAGTTTAGTGGGTTTTTAAGTCGTATTACCCTGTTTCAGTTGTCGTGATTGTCCTTCTTTAAAATTGGCATTGATCTCACAGAATTAACATCTCATCTTCTAACCCTGTTGGCATTAAAGATCCAACTTTATACCATAGTTTTTAAGCCATGCACGGCGTTTTTCATAATCAGGCATCACACGTTCCACCAAAGCCCAAAATTCCGCTGAATGGTCTCTAATCAGCATGTGAGACATCTCATGAACGACAATGTAATCAAGCACCCACGATGGCGCCATCGTACAACGCCAGTTGAAAAGCAGTTCACGTTTAAGTGTACAGCTCGCCCAACGTTTCTTCTGTTCTTTTACCCTGACATCCGTAGGTTCAACATCAAAATACCGTTGGAAGTGAGCAATGCGTTCATGTACTTTCTCAAGCGTTTTCAGTCTGTACCATTCTTCCATAGATGTTTTCAGCTTTACTTGTTCCCTTGTGGGGGTATTGATAACAAACTTCCCTTGAAACAGCTTAACCACTGGCTTTTTTATTGAATTATCATCTACAATCAGCAAAGTATAATTGCGCCCAAGATACATAAAGGCTTCACCATTTACGAACTCGCGATCAATATGCTGCGACTGGATTTCTTTGATTTCATAAAGTTTTTGGACAATCCACTTAGCCTTTGATTTAACATGTTTTATAAGAATATCATCATCGATCTCCTCAGGCGCAACAATAGATACTACATTAGGAGGTTCAACACCTATTTCAATGGTTTTTCGCTTACTATTTGTCACAGTGAATTCAATGGTCTGCGTTCCATATTGAATCGTCATCTTTTTCATACTACATCACTTCTTCATCAGTTTCTTATCTTTAGCACGCTCAATTGATTTGATGCTTTTCTTTGGCGTTTCAAGGTCTTCAGGCATCGTGCCTCCTAATTCTTTGATGGTTTGTCGTACCTTCTGCCCAACCTCAAAATGCGTCTCATTGGCTTCTTCTCTTCCTTTGATGTTTTCACGACGCAGTTTTTCATCCGTTTGGGTAGCACGGAATAAATTAGCCGCTAATTCCGTACTGCCCATATGATCTAAAATCTGCTGGCTTTTCTTTAACCCCTTCTTTTCATGAATCTCTTTAGCGCCTAGACCCCCATAGAGTCCTTGATAGCCCTTATTCTGAAAGATTGCATAATCATGCGGATCATCAATCCCAGCCATTTGAGCTGCTTCTGCCAACGATCTATTATGATTTTTCAACTCATTCATAGAACACCTCCTTATTCTTCAGCACTGGCAAAATGACGCTTAGCAAGTTCAAGAAGTGGATTCACCAATTGCTTGAGCTTTTGATAGCCAAAGCCGTAATACTTGCTCGTCATCAGGGCACCTTGGATAGCCTTTTCTACTTGGTCAGCTTTTGCTTTATTGGTTGCGAAGCCATCTAAGCGATTTTCCTTGATGGTTTTAACCACATCAAAAGTCATATCTTTATAAAGCTGAACGTCTGAACTTGATAGATACTCTGCAGGTGATTCTGCAACAGCATCTTCCATTTCTGTTTCACCAAGGATTTCTTTGATTTTAAGATAGAAGGCATAGTCCTTTTTAGAGGCAAAACCTAGTTTCTCAGCTTCATCTTCTTCACTATGGTCTATTTCTCTATCGATGAACGCTTTCAGTTTCGCACGACGTTCTTCCCAGCTTAGCTTGGTTTCATCAAGGATCTGCTGTAGTTTTTCAAGTAAAGACATATAGTGAACAGGGTTGTCTTCCATCTTAACACTAATGGTATGACGGATCGCATGCTCCATACTAGATGCCACTGCTTCATCTGATTTAAGAGTATCCATTTTCTCTTGAAAATCCTTGTCAAACAACGATATCGGTCTGATCCACTGGATAACACCTTGAGCCTTTAAGTGTTCTGAGATGATTGCTCTAACCTTTTCACCACAGTCCGCAATATCAATTTGCTTCTCAGGTTCAAATCTCGCTTTAGCACCAGCTCTAACGTATGCCATCCACTTCAGATCATTCATGTCATCCTTTGTCACATGGTTTGGCATAAGGGCTTCTAGTGATGTTGCATATCGCTTGTAGGTCATTTCAAACTCTGCACGCTTATTTTCAGGTTCAATCACACGCATAACTGCGTCAAGGTCTGAACGATCCACACCAATAAACATACGCATTACAGCACCTTTATAGTCCTGCATACGCTTGTAAAGTTCGTTTAGGTCTTCCATTTGTCCTTCAACATCAGACTTATCAAAGACTTCAAGGGCTTCTTCAAGATGGTTTGACACGCCATAATAGTCAACGATAAAGCCGTACTTCTTGGCAAAACTGTGCGTCTCTATTGTGCCATCCTCAGCAACCATTTCCCTTTCCTGCACATAGGTTCTATTGGTTCTGGCAATGGCTTGCAATAGTGTATGCTCTCTAAGCGGACGATCCAAATACATGACCTGTTCAATAGGCGCATCAAATCCTGTCAGCAGCATATCTTTGACAATAATGAAGCTTAACCGATCCTTTTCAAGCGGCTTCTTAAATCGGTCTAAGATGGCATCCTGCTCAGGTTTGGTTGTACGATGTACTTTTAAGAAGGGTTGCTCGTTATTCTCACAAGAGTAAATGACCTTGGCTTCTAGTGGTTCCTCGAAGAATTCAGCCATGTACTTATTGAGGGCATCATAATATTTCACACAAGCACGACGGCTCACACAGACAATCTGCGCTTTAAATCCGTTAGGGTAGATGTTTACTTTGTAATGTTCAAGAATGTCCTTTGCAATCTCATCGATACGTTCATCAGCCTCGGCAATAGCCTGTTTATTGGCATACTTCTGCTTAATGGCTTCTCTTTCTTCATCGGTATACTCTGAGAAGGTTTCAGCAAACACATCTTCGAGAGTATCCACTTTGATTTGTAGTCCAGGTTTTCGTCCTTCATAGAGAATACCAACTGTTGCACCATCCTCAACAGCTTCAGAAAGTGTATACTGGTCGATCTTTTGACCGAAGGTACGGTATGTATCCTTATCATCCTTTTCAATCGGTGTACCTGTAAAGCCAATGAATGCAGCATTAGGAAGCGCCATTCTCATATTCTGTGCAAGGGATGAATACTGTGAACGATGGGCTTCATCTGTCATAACGATGATATTAGGCTTATTCGATAGCACTTCAATATCACCCTCAAAATAGAGTCCCTTTTCCTGATGCTCGTCTTCAAAGATGACCTTATCCGATTTCTCACTTTGGAATTTGTGAATCGTTGTCATGATGATCTTAGGCTGTGCCTTAGCAAGTAGCATTTTCATACTTTTCACTGATTGAGCACGTACCAATAGTTTGTCTTCTTCCTTTTCAGCCAACGTCAGCTCAGGAAATATACGACAGAAGGTATCATAGATTTGCTTATCCAAATCCACACGGTCTGTTATCACCACAATCGTTGAATCCTTCAGCGACTCTGTACGACGAATCAACCTTGCCAGCATTACCATGGACAGCGACTTACCACTACCCTGCGTAGCCCAAATAACACCGCCACGCTCTAAAGGTGTTTTGCCTGATTCAATTCTAGCCAGTGCTTTATTAACCGCCCTAAACTGCTGATAACGAGCCACTTTCTTAATCTTCTTGCCACCTTCTTCTTCAAACAGAATGAAGTGTTGCATGATCTTTAGAAGGTTCTCTTTTTCAAGGATACCTTGTATAAAGAGGTTCTGACCATTGTTATCTATGTCTTCAAGGTCCGATTTCTTATATGGGTATGGATCTTTCCACTCTAAGTAATGGTTATACTTAGAGCTGATCGTTCCTACATAACCATGGTATTTGTTAAAGATCCCCGTGATGAAATTGGTGTGGAAGAGCTTATCTACACCCTCATCATCAACAGCACCACGTAGGTTCATATACCGACATAGCTGCTCATAGCCATCCTTCTTACCGAGTTTGACATTGGACTCCATTTCCTTGAAGGGTGACTTACACTCAATTACCACAACAGGGATACCGTTGATGTAAACGATCAAGTCAGGGATACATGTTTCATTGACACCCTTAATCTTCATCTGTGAAACCACATGGAAGGTATTATTGTTCACTTTATCAAAGTCAATATACTTCACCGTATGGTGTCGTTTCTTACCAGAAGCATCAGCTTGTTCAATTGACAGATTCAAATTGACGATGATCTTGTAGATTTTCTCGTTGATTTCCTGAAGGGATGTCCCATGTTGTGAACCATTCGATAGAACTTCAACAGCTTTATGCAGACTGGATTCATTGATCCATGGATTCAAAGCTTTTAATCGTTCAACGAGATACTTCGTCAAAATCACATCACGATCAGAAACACGATCACCTGATTCTTTGGTGAGTTCACGTCCATCGAGGTAGGTGTATCCAAGACGATCTACCATGTAATCTATGGCTGGTTTTTCAACTAAAGACTGTTCATTTCCCATATGAACCATGTGATCACCTCCTAATTATCTATTTTGACTCTTGTTTTTCCTGTGAGAAGTTGCTGCATGAGACCTTTTTTTAAATCATTAAGATCATTCATTTCACACTCATATAGACTTATTCGTTCATCTACATTTCCTAAAATATATGCAATACTCTTTTGCTCTTCAATACTTGGAACCTGAATTTCTATACTTTCAATCTGACTACCACTAATATTAGGTTGCGCTCCACCAATAGCAAAATCCCAAATCCTAGTTTGAAAATATTCCGTATTTAGGGAGTAGTACAAGTATAACCGATCTATATCAGAAGTTTTAACTACAAACCTTCCAACACGTTGGTTTAAATATATGGGTAAATCGTGATCTCGAACATATCCTACTTTACCAGTTGTAGCTCCTGACATTGCAATCACGGAATCATGAGCTTCTAATTTAAATGAATCCAGATTTGCTAATAATTCCAAAGGATATTTAGCACAATCACTAATATCGAGATATCCTTCTTTGACGTTTGATATACGCAATACATTGATACCAACATCTTGAAACTTCTTGCTCTTAAACGCATAGCCACCTTGTAACTTTATAACTTCGCCAAGCAATTTCACATCCCAATCTTCCGGTATCCGCCCAACCTCACTATCCTTAAACTCTGTATGCCCAATCCCTTCAGTCAACAACTTCTGCATCAGACCTTTTTTCAGTTCTTTCAGGTCTTGGATCATGCTATCGACTTCATCAATATGTCCATCAACCGCCGAGAGGATATTGGCGATTTTCTTTTGTTCTGGGAGTGGTGGGACAGGGATTTCATAAGATTTTACAAAATCAGTCGGCACTCTCTTTTGACCAGCTGATCCTGTCATATTTGCTTCACCACGTGTCATAAAGTCATACATTGAAACATATTGGTATATATATTCAGGTATCAGTCTATAATTACCACGCAACACATGAAATTCTGTACTCCCATAGCCATAACCATTAGTTAGGTTTGTCGCTAAAGCTCGTTTTCCATTTTCAAAACAAGGAGTAATCTTAGCAAGTAAGACATCATTCTCTTTAAACGACGTAAACCCCTTAGACACCTCAGAATATACTTTAGTGTTTCTGATCAGAATTCTTCCTTCATTCGAAACGTCAGCCATTCCTAAGAATGTGACTTCTGTATCATCGTCTAACTTTTCAGATCTGGGGTTAATTTCAATTATGTCTTCTAACTTTTGAGTTTGCCATCCTGTAATATTCTTCATTATGACATCCCCCTATATCGTCTCAAATCCAAGTTCACGCATGAACTCGTTGATTTGTTCTCTGGATGCCTCAAGTCTACTTTCACGCTCTGCTATACGTCTTGCTACAGCATTGATATCTACTTCCTCTTCTTCCTCGGTGGTATCTACATAACGACTGATATTTAGGTTATAATCGTTCTCACGAATCTGATCAATAGTTACAACTTCGGCATACTTTTCAACCGTTTCAAATGCATCATAAGCCTTCACTACAGCATCGATATCTTCTGATCTGAGCTTATTCTTGTTGCCATCCTTAGCAAAGTCATTGCTGGCATCGATAAATAGAACTTTGCCTTTTCTTTCAGCAGGTTTATGCTTGTTAAGTACCAATACAGCAGCTGGGATACCTGTCCCGTAGAATAGATTTTGAGGTAGACCAATGATTGCTTCAAACAGATCGTCTTCCAGAATACCTTGACGAATACTGCCTTCTGCACCGCCACGGAACAATAGACCATGAGGTACAACCGTCGCCATTTTCCCCTTGCTGTTAAGAGAAGCAATCATATGTTCTACAAATGCAAGGTCACCGTACGATTTTGGTGGTACTCCATAACTAAAACGATGGTAGGTGTTATTCTGTGCAGATTCAACGCCCCAGTTCTTCAGTGAGAATGGTGGGTTCGCAATAACTTTATCAAATGTCTTTAGTGTTGCTCCTTCAAGGTTCTTGGGTTCCCTGATAACGTCACCTTTATAAATGACAGCACCACGGGCTTCATGGAGCAGCATATTCAGTTTACAGATTGCCCATGTTGATAGGTTGATCTCTTGTCCATAGACTTGAACATTCTTGTGGTTGCCGCCTTGCTCCTTGACGTATTCAATAGCATTAATCAGGAAGCCACCACTACCCACTGTTGGGTCATAGATGGAGTCGGTTTCCGTTGGCTGCAGCACACGCACCATCAGCTCTTTGATTTCTTCAGGTGTATAGAACTCCCCACCCTTTTTACCACCATCATCAGCAAATTGCTTCAACAGGTACATATAGGCATCACCCATGATGTCTGGGGTTTCAAGGCCTTCATTAGACAGATTCATGCTATCGAATATCTGTAGCAACTGATTGAGCTTGGCATCAGGTACACGTTCTTTATCATTGTAATTTACTGTCGTAAGAACACCGACAAGCTCTGAGTTCTTTGGTTCATCTTCTATGGCATGAAAGGCCTTATCAAGTTCTGGACCAATGTTTAAATTCAAATTCTTAAGCTTTTCCCAACGTGCCTGTTTTGGTACAAAGAATGTATGGTAAGAGGAAGCATCCTCCAACAATTCATTGAGAAAGGTTTCTGGTAGATCTGCTTTCTCAGCTTTGATTTTCTCTTGTTCTATGTTAAATTGATCATTCATGCGTTTCAGGAACATCATCCCAAATATATAGTCCATGTATTGAGCTGAACTAAGCGAACCACGAAGGACGTTGGCACAGTCCCAAAGCTTAGTCTCAAGTTGTTGCAAATTCAGTTTCATCTTACTATTTCCCCTTTTATATTGTTATGGTTTATATCCTGAAGTATCAATATTGGCGTGATTTCAGTCACTATTACTATTATATAATATTCGATTCTCATATTCCATTAATTACCGATAGGATATCAAAGTAAAATGGACCAACGACTAAACATAAATCAAGTCGAAGGCCCATTGTCACTTTGATCAAGCAGTCTATTACAACCATGAATCAAATCTCACTTGGGTGTAACGATGGTGTAGTAACCCGAAGCACTCTAGAAACATCACAAGGCTCAACGAACCAAATCACAGGGTTTCAGCATACTCCAGATCACTCTAGAAACAGGAGAATACAGCCATCACTACATTCAACGTGTAGTCGCTAAACGATTATCAAACGCGCTTTAATTTGTTGCTAAAATCATTAACCCCGAATACATTTGTTAACTAAAAATGTGTACTCGGGGTTTTTATATCATTTAAGCATTAATGACCCATTAGGTGAATCAATTGTTTTGATCCCATTTACCTCACAAAAATGCGACAGCATGGATTCGGCAAGTTCATGATCTCCTCTCAATATTTTTTTCTTTCCAAACAGTCCCTTCTCATGAATTTAAAAATCTTTTTTCCAGATACTTAATAACAGCAACATTCATTTTATCCGTGCCATGATGACTATTCTGTATTATAATAAAGCTGGTTATAAACTTAAAGACATTCTGGGCAGCAAAACACCATACGGCTTTTGCATACTTTTATCCATTGCTTCTACCCCATACATGATGACGCTTTTATCGGGAGTCCTATGAAAACAATTAAATCCTTAACAGAAATATCTGACGGCAGGTTATACGATTACACCGATGTCGTCAAAGCA
>JASUSA010000110.1 GCA_030446305.1 Clostridiales bacterium
ATGATGACAAGTCTTTCGATAGCATTTTTAAGTTCCCTGATATTGCCGGGCCAATCATGCTGTTCAAGCAAGAAAAGTGCGCGGTCATTCAAGAATTTCTCTTTGTTGTACTTTGCATTAAATTCCTCTAAGAATTTCTGACACAGCAATTTAATGTCATCTTGTCGATCGCGGAGCGGCGGAATCTTAATGGGGATAACATTGAGGCGATAATACAGATCTTGACGAAAACCGCCTGTTTTGATAAGGCTGAAAAGATTTTCATTCGTAGCTGAGATAATACGTACATCAATGGGAATCTTTTTTAGTCCGCCAACGCGCATCAGTTCGTTTTCCTGTATAACCCGCAATAGTTTTGGCTGAAGGTTTAGCGGCATCGAACCAATTTCATCGAGTAGAATGGTACCGCCGTTGGCAAGCTCCATTAAACCCACTTTTGACTTAATGGCACCGGTAAAGGCCCCTTTTTCATAACCGAAGAGTTCAGATTCAATAAGATGATCGGGGATGGCGGCGCAGTTAACCGTGATAAACGGTTTATCTTTACGATCGCTTTGTTCACATATTTCTTTAGCAAGCACTTCTTTGCCGACGCCGCTTTCGCCGAGAATGAGCACGGCGGCATCTGTTTTTGCAATCATTGGCAGCATTTCTTTGATATCCGTGATTTTCTTGGATTGTCCAACAAATGATGAGGTTGTGTACTTATCAACATAGTAGGCGAGTTTTTTCGCGAGTACTTTGTTCTTCTCAATTTCAACGTCAAGCCGTTCTTTCCAGTCAGACATTTTCGCCAGATCCTGTACGACGGTCATAACGTACTGAATTTCCCCATTGGTATTGAAAATAGGTGAGCTTGTAACGATGAGTTTGCTGTGATCCGGTGCATCTGTTACCATAGAGACTTTTTTGCGTTCTTTAATCGCGCTGATGGCAGTAGATTCCGACAATGATTTGTCAAGGTGATTGTATTTGCATTTAGGTGTATTGTTATCATCGAACATATTGGCGGGATCGGCAATTGCCATGAAGTAATTGAGCTGATCTTTCATGAGTTCTTCAATTGGCTTGAGGTGGGCATTTTCTCGCGTAACCTTGTAAGTGCTGCTCCAAGCCCTATTGACAAAGAGTACCTGTCCATCTTTGTTAATAATATGAATGGGCATGGCAACGAGGTCTAAAACGTCAAAAGCATCTATTTCCGGTATCGTCTGCAACCCAAAAATGGGTTGTGCTATTTTTGTGGTCATATATGTACACATCCTTTCTGCATAATCATAACACATATTCCCTGAAAAAACGATAGTTTAATTTAAAAATGGGTTTTCGACTCAAAAATGAGTTAAAAATAGCGGTAATTTACGGTGACTACAACAAATTTGCATAAAAATAATTGAATGAGTATTTTTTTGAAAAAATATTTTGAATGTGAAATCATTGGAATTACATGTGTTCAGAAAACATTGACAAAAAAATATCTTTTTTTTGAGAAATGTTTAACATTTGGCACACTCTTTGCAATATTAATAAGCGTCATGACAATACTAACAAGGAAGTGAACAATGAAGCGCATTTTACTGTTCAACGGAAGTCCTCATAAAGAAGGCAATACGGCAATCGCACTCGGTAAAGTTGCGGATGTTCTGAATAGACGCGGTATTGAAACGCAGATCATCCAAATTGGTGGTACGAATATCAAACCGTGCTTGGGATGCCGCAAGTGTGCCGAACTCAAAAATGGTCGATGCATTATACAATCTGATGACGTCAATCGATATATTGAAGCATTGGTTGAAGCAGACGGCATGATTATCGGTTCTCCCGTTTATACCTCAAATGTAACCGCTGAGGTAAAAGCCTTTATTGACCGCGTAAACTTCGTTTGCAAGGTTAACGACTTCATGTTAAAAGGCAAAATTGGAGCGCCGGTTATAGTGGCCACAAAAACCGGTGCAAATGTCGCTTATGCAGCCATTCAGTATATGTTTGGCATCTCTCAGATGATTATGGTGGGATCATCGTATTGGAATGTCGCCTATGGCAAATTGCCTGGGGATATCTTAAAAGACGACGAGGGCATTCAGTCGTTTGTTGATCTGGGAGAAAACATTGCAGATCTATTGATAGGTAAGGAGGGCTAATGGGAAGAGAAATACTCAAGGGATTAATTGACATTCACGTGCATGCTGGCCCATCAGTGGCAAATCGTGCTGTTGATGCAGCAGAAATGCTGAAAAAGGCAGAAGCAGCCGGATATGCAGGCTTTTTAGTAAAGGATCACTATTTTCCAAGTATGTTGGGAACGAAGATGATTGAAAAGCATTTAGGCAATGGCACATGTAAAGTCTACGGGTCGATAGCACTGAATAATTCAGTGGGACTTTTTAACATGAAAGCACTTGATACAGCACGCCAAATGGATGCGAAAATTATCTATTTTCCAACTGTATCAACTAAAAAGCATATTGACGATCACAAAAAAGCGGCATTTGTCGGATCAGGCAAACCGACAGTACCAGAAACGCCGGTTGAATATGTTGATGAAAATGGCAACATTGATCCGATGGCTGTAGAAATTCTAAAATACATGGCAGAGTATGACATGGTTCTCGGCACAGGACACGGTAACCTCAAAGAAATTAAATGTCTAGTGGATACGGCTTTGTCTCTTGGCGTGAATAGAATTCTCGTGAATCATCCGCATTACAACGTTAATGCTTCACTTGAAGATATGAAGTCTTGGGCAGACCGCGGTGCTTATATTGAAGTCAATGCTTGTGTTTTCAAAGGTTCTTCAAAATTCGGCGAGATTGATATGGATTATGCAGAAAAGATGATTCGCACATGTGGCGTCGATCAAATCATTATTGACTCGGATTTGGGTCAGGCAGGCAACATTGATCCTGTTGACGGGCTCTATGAATTCATTGAAACACTGATGAATGATTTTAATATCACTGAAGAAGAAATTAACATTATGACGAAAGTCAATCCGGCGAAATTACTTAATTTATAAGCAAAGCGCCAGTATTTGGCCATACAGCATGTGCCAATTACGCATTGTTATTGATTAAAATTAAAACTGCGCAGAAAGCGCCAATGAATTGTGATTTATGTTTTCCTTTCAAAATTCGACATCAAAAGGCAAATGTCACTTGAATATGTTGACGCAGTGACAATAGACATGACAGTAAGGGGAACATTTAATCTATATGATTGATATGAGGAGGATTATTATGGCAAAGATTGCATCAGGCAACTGGAATGAATCACCATGGCAAGAAGTAAGAAAAGGTATCACACGCGTTGTATTTGGTATGGAAGCAGACGGCGTTTGCTGTACCATTGGCCGCGTTGAAAACGGCAATGAAGTAAAACCACATACGCATCCAAATGAACAAGTTGCTTTAGTACTTGAAGGCGAATGTGATTACTATGTTGACGGCGTTCCTTACAGACTTACACCAGGTTCTTGGGTAACAGTACCATCAAACGTAGAACATTACATCCACGTATATGACAGCCCTGTTCCTTGCATGCAAATGGATATTTTTACACCTGACAGACCTGAGTACACAGAATCGTATTCTAAATTTTTAGAAGAAGTTAAGAAAGAAAAATAAGGTTTTGATGTTATAATTTAATAAGCGTTAAGGCAAAAATATGATTTATGGGATTAGGGGAGGATATTATGAACAAACGCATCATGCAAGTATTAGTGAGTTTATTGATATTATCATTAGCGTTAACAGGCTGCGGCGGTTCGTCAGATTCAGGTAGTTCATCAAGCAGTTCTTCAAGCTCAAGCTCAAGCAGTGAGACACCAGCAGCTACTCAAGAACAAATTGATATTACGTTTGCAGATTATGGTTCAAGTGCAATGCCGACTGCTGATGGCTATCGTACTGCGATTGACTACATCACAAACAAATCTGGCGGCAGAATCAACATCACGTATACACCAGATGCCGTACTCGGTAACGAAACTGAAATGATTCAACAGCTCATGGATGGCACGATGAAAATGGCAACACTTGGCACAAGTACGTTTAGTAAATTTACGTCAAAAATGGAAGTGTTCCAATTACCATTCCTCATTACAGATTATGATAAAGAGCAAACTGCGTTTACAAGTCCTGAAGGACAAGTACTGCTTGGCTCTGCAGAAGAATTAGGATTAAAAATTGTCGGTTACATGGAAAATGGGATCCGCCACTTTGCAAACAACAAACGTCCTATTAAAACACCTGCAGACCTTGAAGATTTAAAAATTAGAATCGTACCAAGCACAATGCTTCAAAAATCAATGGAACTTTTAGGTGCAAATCCTACACCACTTAACTATGGTGAAATCTACACGGCACTTCAAAACAAAGTTATTGATGGTGAAGAAATCAACATCACATCACTTTACGCGATGAAACACTATGAAACGATTCAATATGTTTCTGAAATTGGTATGTATCCTTTTGCAGCCGTTGTCGTCTTCAACTTAGACTACTGGAATTCACTTTCTGAAGAAGATCAACAAATTATTTTAGACGGTTTTGCAAGCGGTACAGAAGCGCTCTTCGATACGTACTTGCCGAACTATGAAATCGTAGCAAAACAAGCATGTATTGACGCTGGTCTTGAATTTAATACAATTGAAGATAAAGAAGCATTCAGGGATCTGGTTCAACCGGTTTATGACGAGTATGAAGCCATGGACCCTGATATGAAAGCTTTCATCGAAATGATGAAATCGTTGGAATAGTAACGCGCGGAGGTGTGTTTTGGAAGTCATTAAATCTATTTTAGATGGTATTGCTGCCGTCGTAAAACGAGTAATCGCCGTCATGTTGGGCGTTATGCTGGTTGTTGCACTGGTTGAGGTATTTAGGAGATATCTATTTGGATTATCCTTTCCATGGTCTGAGGAGCTTATACGCTATCTCATCATATGGGTATCCTTCTTGGGTGGCGCGGTAGCATACAAGGAGCAGAATCTCGTATTCTTTGATATGATCGTCGATAGAATGCACAGTAAATATAAAATGGTGCTATTGATGTTGAC
Source organism: Clostridiales bacterium (assembly GCA_030446305.1). Lineage (GTDB taxonomy): Bacteria > Bacillota > Clostridia > Peptostreptococcales > Acidaminobacteraceae > Fusibacter. The sequence goes on from JASUSA010000110.1 coordinate 5,057, forward strand.
GAATACCGTTTCTCTCATATTTGTCAGTTACATTTTTTCCTATGCCTTAAGGGTGATCAACAAACCGTCTATCGTCAAACAGAAGAGTATTGGTCTTCAGATTTCGATGCTTTATCCATACTTGGCAATACCAGTAGGTTTGGGTTTGATGATTTTGTTTGGACTTTATCACTACAGGGTAATTTATGCAACTTATAAAAATGGGGGGTACAACAAATGACATTTGCAGTCATCGTATTTGTAATTGCTTTATTTGCAGGCGTCCCCATTGCTTTCGTGCTTGGTTTGGCAGGGGTTACACACCTTGTGCAAATTGGGGACCCATCGTTCTTTAACGTCATTGTCCCGAGAATGTTCGCGGGCATGGATATCATGGGCTTAACCTGTATTCCGTTCTTTATTGTTGCGGGTGAGGTCATGAACGCCAGTGGTGTAACGGGCAAACTGCTCGAATTTACGAGGAGTCTTATTGGACACTTTAGAGGTGGTCTTGCGTATGCCGTCGTCTTTATTGCCATGATCTTATCGGCGATCTTGGGATCGGCAAATGCGGTTGCATCTATTTTATGTGCGGTTATGATACCGGAAATGAGTAAGGATAAATACCCGGAAGAATTTAGCGGTGCCTTAATTGCATCGTCCGGGATACTAGGGCCGGTTATTCCGCCGAGTGTTACGTTTGTTTACTTTAGCGTTCTTTCAAATGTATCGGTCAATGGCCTTTTCATGGGCGGCATCATTCCGGGTGTTCTTTTGGGCCTTGGTTTTGCAGTCGTTATCTTCTTCAAAGTAAGAAAGTTCGATTTGCCAAAAGGTGAACCATTCCAATTAAAGCGACTTTTTAAGTCGACATTTGAGGCGTTGCCTGCACTGCTCGTGCCGATTATTATTGTCGGCGGGATCATGTCAGGGGCTTTTACACCGACTGAATCAGGTGCTGTTGCCGTTTTCGCAGCATTCTTGGCTGGCTTGTTCTACCGTAAATTTAAACTGTCCATGCTGCCAAGCATTTTTACGAGAGCCGCTATTGCAACTTCCGGTATTTTCCTCATCATTGGTTTCGGGAACATTATCGGTTGGTCAATGGCGATTGACAAAATACCACAAGCTATATCGGCAGCTATCTTAGGGTTCACGACGAGCAAGACGCTTATTATCTTTATTATGCTCGGTTTGTTGGTTCTCGTTGGCTGTGTTATGGAAGCAACAGCTGCAATGCTTATTTTTACACCGGTATTGCTCCCAATTGCAACAGCAATTGGCATGAACCCAATTCACTTTGGGATTGTCTTCTGTATCATGCTGACAATTGCCCTCGTTACACCGCCGGTAGGGATGGTTTTGTTTGTCACATCAAATATCTCCAAAATCTCACTTAATAAATTGAGCGGTCAGGTATTGCCGTTCGTAGCGGTGGCGTTTGTCATTACAATTGTAATTGCATTCGCAGAACCACTCGTCATGTGGATACCAACGCTCTTAGGCATATAGCAATGGTTTGGGGCGCCTGAATAGGCGCCTTGTACCAAAGAGAGGTCAATTATTATGAACAAAGCTTATTCATTAAAAAAGAGAATTGCCAATAAGGAAGTTCTCGTAGGGTTATTCTATAAATTTAACAGTCAGGCAATTGTTGAAATGGTAGGCCATGCAGGGTTTGATTTCATCATCGTAGACTGTGAACACTCAAACTATTCACCTGGTGAAGTAGAAGGCCTTATTCGTGCAGCAGAGTGTGTACAAATGAGCAGCATCATTCGATTGAGAGATGCAACAGCTGAAGATGTTTTGCATGCACTTGATTCCGGCGCTGACGGCGTTCAAATACCAAGCATTAAATCTGTTGACACTGCTTTTGACGTTTGCAAATCTACAAAGTATTTTCCAGAAGGCAATCGCGGTTTATCTTTGACACAAAGAGCTGCAAACTACAGTGTATGGCAAGGTAAAGACAGTTATTATGAGCACAGCAATGAAAATTCGTTGGTTGT
>JASUSA010000045.1 GCA_030446305.1 Clostridiales bacterium
TTGCCATGAAGATGCGACGATGACTTTGTTGTCGGCTGTAAGTTCAACCCAAGCTTCTGAGCTGTCAGGGCCGTCAAGACCGCAGCCGTAAATGCCCAGTGCGATACCGACGCCTCGTTTTTTGCCATCTTCGTTAAACTCAGCGCATCGCTTCTTCGCATCAGCGTAAAGCGGTCTGAGTGTATCAATCATATCTTCAAAACAGAAGACTTCAGGCACTTGTTGTGTAGGCGTTGTTGCACCTGGTCGGTAAATGTTTTTATAACGCAGTTCAAGTGGGTCCATATTGAGTTTTTCAGCGAGTTCATCCATGGCGATTTCAGATGCGAGGAATGCCTGCGGCGAGCCGTAGCCCCTGAAAGCAGAGCCCCATGCATGGTTTGTACAGACCGTACGACCGATGCCACGGATATTTGGAATATCGTAGCCGGCGCCTGTGAACTGTGCTTGTCTCAGTGTTAAGAGATCGCCAAATTCTGAATACGGGCCATGGTCAATTGTCCAGTCCGTTTCCATGGCGAGCAGTTTGCCGTCTTCATCTGCGGCGAGGCGGCAGTTGACAAAGCCCGGTGAACGCTTGCCCGTATAGGTAATGTTTTGAAACATATCAAAGTTAAGGGATACAGGTCTGCCAGTTGCAAGACATGCGACGCCTAGCAGTGCTTCATTGGTCGGGCTGAATTTATAGCCGAACGTAGCGCCTGTAGGATTGGCAACCAGTCTGAGTTTATCAGGCTCTACGCCAATACCCGGGCAGATCATTGCATGGTGTAAATGCAGTGCGATTGATTTTGAGTGAATGGTCAAGCGGCCTTCTTCATCAAAATAAGCGTTGCCGCAGTCTGGCTCCAGCGGTAAATGCGGTTGTCGGCTGCAGTAAGTATCAACTTCAACAACTGCCGCTGCACTATCAAAATAAGGTTTTGTTTCTTCGCCTTTGACAATGCCCTGTTCAAAATAGACATTTGGTGTACCCGGGTGAATTTCAATGGCATCGTCTGCCATGGCAGCAGGTGCACTCATGTAAGCAGGCAATACTTCGAGATCAACTTTGACGGCTTTGGCAGCGGCTCTTGCATGTTCTTCTGTATCAGCTGCGACAATGGCAATGGCATCGCCGAACTGGAAGACTTTTTCATCACATAGAATTGGACGATCCCAGCCGTCTCCTTTGTTGGTTGGGAATGTAATAAGGCCTGTAATTCTATTTTTGCCGACGACATCTTTATGTGTGATTACTTTAAAGACACCCGGCATTTTTTCTGCTTCCGCGGTATCGATGCCAAGGATGTTGGCATGTGAAACTTCTGCCTGCACCAATGCGAGGCGCAGTGTATCCGGCGGCATTTGCAGGGCGACGTCTGCACCAAAATCCCATGTTCCCGTAACTTTGCTAATGGCAGAAGGACGATGATACGTCGTACCGTAGATTTTATTGCCGGTTGGGTTAAAGAGCAAATCTTCTTTGCGCATTTCGCCGCGAAGGACTTTCGCAGCTGCCATCACGGCATCAACTAACGGTTTGTAACCTGTACAGCGGCATGCATTGCGATGTTTGTGGAACCATTCGCGGACTTCTTCGCGCGTTGGGCTAGGATTTTCCTGTAGCAATACTTTTGCAGACAGGATAAAGCCGGGGCTGCAGAAACCGCACTGTGCACAGCCGTAAGCCATCCATGCGACTTGAAGCGGATGCAGGTTTTCCGGTGTGCCAATGCCTTCAATCGTCGTAATCTTTGCATCATTTGGAACGCGTTTCATTTTAACGATACAAGAGCGTACGACCTTGTCGTCTAAAATGATCGAACAAGTTCCGCATTGGCCTTGATTACAGCCGACTTTACAGCCGGTAAGCAATAATTGCTCACGCAGCACAGAAGCCAGGGTTGCATTTGGATCGACAATCATCGTCCTAGGCAGGCCGTTGACAATAAGTACTTTCTTCTCCATTTTTTTCTCCTCTTTCTCATATTTTATTAAACGCTTTTCCGGTGATATTAATCATTTTAAGCGGCAAAGGCATGATAACCCTATTTGAAGTGGTAAACCAATCTATAACAATGATGGCTGCCCCATAAAATGACCGATATCATTATGGGTCAGCGCATTAATAACCTTTTCCAAAGCCGCAGTTGGGATAAACGCATGTTTCGCACTGCAGGCATAAGCCGCCGTGTCCAAATGCGGCAATATCTTTTTTCGTCACTGTTTCCCCTGCCAGTATTCGCGGCAGGACGAGATCGAAAATAGTGGTACGATGGTACATGACACAGCCCGGCAGTCCCATGACGGGAACATCATTGATATGTGCGAGCATAAACATAGAACCCGGCAGAACCGGTGCGCCGTACGTGACGACACTGCCGCCTGTCATTTTAATGCCGGTTGGCGTGACGTCGTCTGGATCGACAGACATGCCGCCTGTGGTGACAATGATTTCTGCACCATCGTCAATCAGTGCCATAATGGCATCGGCAATCATTTGCGGCTTATCATCAACGATGACCTGACGCAGGACTTCGCTGCCGTACTGTTCTACTTTTGCTTTGACGACCGGGCCGAATTTATCTTGAATGCGGCCGTGAAAAACCTCACTGCCCGTTGTGACAATGCCAAACTTCTTTTGCTGAAACGGTACGATTTCAAAGACCGGTGCCATAAATGCCGCAATTTTTTCGACGCGGTCAATTTTTTTACTGTCGATGATGAGCGGTACCACACGGCACCCTGCAATGATCTGGTTTTTAGCAACGCTTTGATGCGTCTGCAAACTTGCAATGGCAATTTCGTCAATACTGTTCATATTGTAGAGTGCATTGACATTAATTCGCAGCAGTCCGTCTGTTTCTGCACGGAGGATGACTTTTCCTTCTGATGGCGCTGTTAAACAGATGCCGTTTCCTGCAATGGCGTTTGCAATTTTAATGGCAGCTTCATCTTCATGATAATGATTATGATCGAGCTCCCATATGTAAATGTGTTCTTTGCCGAGTGTCAGGAGTTTAGAGACGTCATCGGCTGCGATGACATGCCCTTTCTTAAAGGATGCGCCCTTAAACTTACCGGGAACAATTTCTGTAATGTCATGGCATAAGACCATGCCGATAGCATCTTGAACAGGTACACATTTCATGGTTACTATCCTCCTCGTGTGATCATGCAATAAAAAAGCAAAACGCATTCACAAGAAAACAGCGCTTTGCCCTTTGTATCATTGGCACCGTATTTCCTTTTTAACCGTCTTATAGACGTCATGTGTTGATGAACATCTATAAAGCAAGAGGGATGCCAAATGTCCTGATAAATGAAAAGTTTATGGATAATAACCTTAGAAGACAAGTAATAGCAATTGATTGAAGGGTGTAAAAATAAAGAAATTGTTTTTGGGACGCCTTTAAAGTGTTGCTTATTGCGCTTGAAGGCCGTTCAGCACAAATAAAAAAAGTGTTACCTCTGTGTGGAGAGGTAACACTAAATTCACAACGACGAAACAGTATAGCGGCGGAACATTGTAAAAGCAAAACATTGTAAAAGCAAAACAGTATAACGACGGAACCGTATAGACGTTTGATTGTCATTTTGTAGATACTGCTTTTACTTTTTATCGATAGATGGCATAATCACGCATTTTATTATAGACTGTCTTTCTGGACAGCCCCATTTCCTTTGCGACGCGGCTGACATTGCCGGCGTATTGATTGAGGAGTACCAACATGCTTTCGCGTTCCTGAGCCTGCTGTTCTTTCCTGCTGACATATCGGCAGGCAGCTAAGTTTTCAGCAAATTGAATAGACGGATTTTCCGGCTGATTTTCAAACGAACGAATGTGTTCCGGCAAGTGGTGTTTATAAATGACACCGTCTTCTGCGAGATTGACGGCGCGTTCGACGATGTTCTGAAGCTCGCGAACATTGCCCGGCCACTTATAGAGTTTTAGACAGTCATAGACACTGCGGTCAACGCGGATATTCTGTTCTCTGTCATCACAGAGCTTGTTGAGAAAATGGCGGAATAAGAGCGGAATGTCTTCAATACGGTCTTTAAGCGGTGGGATCATAATGGACATGACATTGAGGCGATAGAATAAATCGCGGCGGAATGTGCCCTTCTCCACTTCTTCCATGAGGTTTTTATTGGTTGCACAAATGAGGCGTACATCGACGGGAATCATTTTGTCGCCGCCGATCCGAACGATCTTTTTCTCTTGAATGACGCGTAGAAGTACGGTCTGATGTTCAAGCGGCATATCGCCGATTTCATCCAGAAACAAAGTGCCACCCGATGCGAGTTCGAATTTGCCGAGTTGGCCACCGCGTTTGGCGCCGGTAAAGGCACCGTCTTCGTAACCAAAGAGTTCACTGCCAATGAGCTCTCTCGGTATAGCGCCGCAGTTTAGAGGCACAAACGGCGCATTGCATTGTGAGCTCTTATTGTGAATAGCTTGGGCAAAAATTTCTTTTCCCGTACCGCTTTCCCCGGTGAGCAGAACATTTGAATTATTGATCGCCGTCAAATTGGCGAGGCGAATGGCTTCGCGAATCTCGTAGCTCGAACCGACGATATCTTTGAACTGCAGCGATGCCATATAGCCGCTGAAACGATTGATGAGCTTTTGCACCTGCTTGACAGGACGGACGGTGACAAAGCTGCCGGCAAAGTGCTCCGGCTGATCATAGAAAGGCTCAACGGAAATGATGACTTCGAGCTGGCCTTTATCCGTGTGAATAACACATTCTTTATAGGAACAGGGCTTTTGAAACAATGTCAGTGTTTCTGAGTTCGTATAACGCGGCGTGATGAGTTTTTGCACTTGGATGCCCAAACCATCGCGTTTACGAATGGTTAAGATCGTTTCGGCCGCTGGATTCATCTCAGCGATGGCGCCAAAAGAATCGACGATGAGAACGCCGTCAGAAACCATATTAAAGAAATTGACAAGTTTTCGATTGGCCATTGCAAGCTGGACATTTTTATTTTCAATGCGAAGCTGTGCCATGATGGATTCTGCTGCCGATACGACCATACCCAGCGTGTGCAAATGCGATGCCTCCACCGAACCTGAAATATCGATGATTCCAATGAGGTCGCCGGAAACGTCAAAAATCGGTGCGGCCGAACACGTGAGGCAATGATGCTTTTCACAGAAGTGTTCAGAACCTGAGACTTGAACGGCTTCTTTCGTAATGAGTGCAGTGCCGATGGCATTGGTTCCGGCAACCGTTTCCTCCCAGCTGGCGCCTAAGAAAAAATTATTGGTGACGGGATTGGACCAGACGTCATCATCTGCGAACATTTCAAGTATATAGCCCTCTTCATTGGTAAGCACGACGACAAAGCCCGTCCCCTTGACAAATTTATAAACGTTTGTCATAAACGGATGCGCAATTCTGATGAGCCGTTCTTTTTTCGACAGCGATTCTTCAAAAGACACCTTGTCAAGTGACGGATGGCGGCCATCGTCATATGGATTAAGGCTGGCATTTTTACAGCGTATCCACGATTTTAAAATATCGTTGCGCACGTGATTTGTATTGAGTTCGCCATTTTTTACGAATGATTGCCAGTCATTGCGAACGAGATCTGTTTCTTTGCAGTTATTCCCCATTTCAACACCTCTCTAATGATAACCTTTTAAAAGCAACTATTTTATTAATCTATTCTGTTCATTTTGTCCATTTTCATGCGTTTCGGAAAACGAAAAAATCAATGTAACGCGAATCTGCTTCTGATGATGCTGTCTTACAGCCGCTGAATGCGATTAAGGCAGTGACGCGTAAAAGACATATGCTGTAATATCTGTATGTATTGCTTTCATAAACTTCCCTCCCTCAATAGGATTGTTCATCTATTCATTATTTATTGCAATATATGTGCCAACTGTGAAATGAGTGTTACCTATTGCGATAGGGGGAAATTTGAATGGAAACAGTTGTTACCTGAGTGTTACGTTAGTGTAACCCGGTAACACAAAGGTAACACTTTTTAGCATGTTTTTCAAGTGTCATCCTGTATTTGTCATCGGTTATCTTAAGCTTGGGTATTTTCATCGCATCTTAGACATAATTGATTGCAAGTATTATCTTGCAATCGGCAAGTACTTTAATGCATGTGATTTGATGGATTCATAAAATGTTTTTAATTTCTTGTGTTCGGGTATAGGATTGATGAGGCAGATTATCTATTTTTCATTCCAGATAGAGAAATAAATTATGTAAGGAGTGTAAAGCTATGAGTTATGTTGAGGCAGCATTTGAAAGGATTAAACAGCGCAATGTGCATGAGCCTGAATTTCTTCAGGCAGTTGAAGAAGTATTTGAATCATTAAAGCCCGTTATGGCAAAGCATCCGGAATACGAAGCAGCAAATATTCTGGAGCGCATGACTGAGCCGGAACGGCAAATTATGTTTCGCGTGCCATGGGTGGATGATCAAGGCATACTACGCGTAAACCGCGGTTTCAGGGTACAGTTCAGCGGCGTTCTCGGTCCGTACAAAGGCGGATTGCGCTTCCACCCTTCGGTTTACATCGGTATTATCAAATTTTTAGGTTTTGAACAGATTTTTAAAAATGCACTGACTGGTTTGCCAATCGGCGGCGGCAAAGGCGGCTCTGACTTTGATCCCAAAGGCAAGTCGGATGCTGAAGTGATGCGCTTCTGCCAAAGTTTTATGACGGAGCTCTATCGCCACATTGGACCGGACGTGGATGTGCCGGCTGGTGACATTGGCGTTGGCGGTCGGGAAATTGGTTACTTGTACGGACAATACAGGCGCATCCGAGGCCGTTTTGAAAACAGTGTGCTAACAGGCAAAGGGCTCGCCTACGGCGGTTCGCTGGTGAGAACACAGGCGACGGGTTATGGTCTGATCTATTCGTAGATGAAATGCTGAAATACCACGGCAAATCCTTTAAGGATAAACGAATCGTCATCTCCGGTTCAGGCAACGTGGCCATTTACGCGCATGAGAAAGCGACAGAACTCGGTGCCAAAGTTGTTGCCATGTCGGATTCGAATGGCTATATCTATCACGAAACCGGTATCGATTTAGCAAAAGTTAAGCAACTCAAAGAAGTTGAACGCAAACGCATCAAAGCATACCTTGACGATTATCCAGAGGCTACTTATGTTGAGGGTCAAAAGGCAATTTGGTCAATACCATGTGATATCGCCCTCCCTTGTGCGGCGCAAAATGACATTGATTATGACGATGCCGTTAAATTGGTGGACAATGGTGTTATCGCCATTGGTGAAGGTGCAAATATGCCATGTACCAACGAAGCCGTCAAGTATTTTATCGACAAGGAAGTGCTCGTCGCACCTGCAAAAGCGGCAAATGCCGGCGGCGTTGCGACATCTGCCCTTGAAATGAGTCAAAATTCTATGCGCTATGCGTGGACATTTGAAGAGGTTGACGCGAAGCTGAAGGACATCATGGTCAACATTCACAAGAATGCGTATACCGCCGCCATGAAGTACGGTTATGGCTAACAGTTGTGGCTAACAGTAGATGCTTACGCAGCAAATGCCAAGCGCATATAAATTAAACATTAAATTAAACACGCCCTCATAAAAAGGGCGTGTTTTTCATATGCTTTAATGTAACAGTCATCATAATGATGGGCATCGTCATTAATCAATTAATCGTATCAATACGGCTTTGTTGTATAAATGACTATAATTTTGATACGCCTGAGCTGACAGCCGCATCATACACGGCTTTTGCAACGGCAATTGCAATTTTCTTATCAAGGGCATATGGGATTATATGTTCTTCTGAAAGTTCTGCATCAGGAATAAGACCTGCAATGGCATAAACTGCGGCTGTCTTCATCGCTTCGTTGATATCAGATGCACGCGCATCGAGTGCACCCCTGAAAATGCCTGGGAACGCCAAGACGTTATTGATTTGGTTTGCAAAGTCCGAGCGACCGGTACCGACGATCCTCGCGCCTGCTTCCAGTGCGAGATCAGGCATGATCTCAGGGTCAGGATTGGCCATGGCAAAGACGATGGCATCACTGTTCATACTGCTGACCATCTCTTTTGAGACAACATTTTTAGCTGAAACGCCAATGAAGACATCAGCGCCGTTCATAGCGGCAGTTAGATCACCTTTCTGACAATCTGCATTGGTAAGCGATGCAATTTCATCTTGTACCCAGTTGCTCTGTGGGATATCCCTGCTTAAAATGCCCTGACGGTCGCAGGAGAGGATGTTTGTCGCGCCAATGTCCAGCAGCATGCGCGCAATGGCATTGCCTGCAGAACCGGCGCCATTGATTACAATTTTTACGGATTCGATTTTTTTATTGACGATTTTTAAAGCGTTAATGAGTGCTGCGCATACGACGACTGCCGTTCCGTGCTGATCGTCATGAAAAACAGGGATGTCCAGTATTTCTTTCAGCTTTCTTTCTACCTCAACACAGCGTGGTGATGCGATGTCTTCCAAATTAATGCCGCCAAAAACAGGGGCTGCCAGTCGAACGGTTTCAACGATGGCATCGACATCCTGTGTCGCAAGGCATAATGGAAAAGCATCGACATCTGCAAATGCTTTAAACAGAATTGCCTTCCCTTCCATCACGGGGATAGAGGCTTCGGCACCAATATTGCCAAGCCCGAGAACTGCGGAACCGTCAGACACAACGGCAACGAGATTGCCCTTTGCCGTATACGTATAGACATCCTCTACATTTGCGGCGATTTTGCGGCATGGTTCTGCAACCCCAGGCGTATAAGCTGTTGACAGATCGTCACGTGTTTCAAGTGCAACTTTACTGGTAACTTCAATTTTACCTTTGTGCTTGCGATGCATTTCAAGTGCTTTTTCATTGTAATTCATGTTCTCTTCTCCTACGGTCTCATTTCAAAGCTAGAAGTCTTTGAGGCTTATATAACAGTTGTTTTACGATAGCTGTTTCTTGGTAAACGTTGGTGGGTTGTTTTTATTCCCTCTTTTTTGTATCAGATTTGTATCAGATTTTATATCTGATTTTATGTCTGATTTTATGTCTGATTTAGTGCCTGATCTAGTGTCCAATCTTTAAGGCAGATGCGTATGCTAAGCTTTTGAGGGCATTTGAATAAGCTGCTGTTCATAAAGGGTGTTCACTGCTTTCGTGACGCCAAATTTGGCATGAGCATACGTCAGGCCACCTTGGAAATAGACAATATACGGCGGTCTGATTGGCGCATCTGCACTGAGTTCAATCGAAGAACCCTGTACAAAGGCACCTGCCGCCATAATGACATCATCCTGATAGCCCGGCATTGCCCATGGCTCCGGTGAAACAAATGAATCCACCGGTGAAGCGGCTTGAATGCCCTTGCAAAACGCAATGACACTTTCTGCATTTCCAAGTTCGATCGCCTGGATGATGTCACTTCTAGAATCCGTAGGATTAGGATTTACTGAATAACCCAGACGTGAAAATACAGAGGCGCATAAAATGGCGCCTTTTATTGCACCTGCTACAACAGTAGGCGCCATAAACAGACCTTGTAAAATAGGTCTGGTCTGTCCAAATGTAAGGCCGCACTCCTTCCCGATTCCAGGTGTCGTCATGCGTGCAGCGACTTGATCGACGAGTGTTGATTTGCCGACGATGTAACCACCGCTGAGTGCAAGTCCGCCGCCGGGGTTTTTAATGAGGCTGCCGGCCATGAGGTCAGCGCCCACATCGGTTGGTTCCAGCGGTTCTAAGAATTCACCATAGCAATTATCGACCATGACGATTGTTGAAGGGGCAATGGTACGCACATTGCTGATAACGGTTTCAATATCTTTTATGGTGACGCTCTTGCGCCATGCATAACCTGCAGATCGCTGGATATATACCATTTTTGTTTCAGGTGTCAGTGCTTTTAAAATATTTTCTGTGTCAAAGGCACCGTCAGCCTTTAAGGAAACCTCTTCGTATGTGACGCCAATATCCATCAGCGACAAACCTTCTGACGGCGACAAGCCGATGACTTTTTCAAGCGTGTCGTATGGCTTGCCCGTAATGGCGAGCATGCGGTCACCGGGTCTCAGCACACCTTGAAGTGCCAAGCTCAAAGCGTGCGTACCCGAAACGATGATCGGTCTGACGATGGCATCTTCTGTATGAAAAATGCTACTGTATATTTTTTCGACTGTTTCTCTGCCGACATCGTCATAGCCGTAACCGGTGTGCCAGTTAAAGTGGATATCGGAGAGTTTGTGTTCCTGCATTGCTTTCAATACCTTAAGTTGATTGATTTCGGCGACGGTATCAATGGCTTCAAATTGACTGATGACGGATTTTTCTGCTTCGCCGATCAGCGAATGCACATCTGGTTTTATCATAAATTGACTGTATATTTCAGTGCTCAATGGTGCCTCCTATTATTTTATCATCTGTATGGCATCAATGAGTTTTGGGATAATTTGTTTTTTGCGTGAGACGCAGTCTTCAATGTATGTCCCCTGTTCAACCGGCTTTGAAAAAGTCAGTGCCATTAGATTTTCGTGTTTTGATTCATAGAGCATATAAGAGCCTTCGTTGATAATATCGGTGATGACCATTAGCGTCGCATAGTGATCGCGATGATGATGTGTTTCGCTGATAAGCGCGAGATAAGCATCTTTCTGCTCAAAAATTTCTTCGACATCTAAGGTAAACACCTGTGAAACACCGAGTTTATAGCCGTCTTGCACAAATTCCTTAAAGTCGTTAAAAAAGACTTCCTTCGTCGTCTTCCCCTTAACGGAGGTGCCCGTTTTGAACATTTCCATTGCAAATTGCTGCGGGTTGACGTCAACGATTTTGCTTAGATCCGCAACGGCTGTTTCGTCCAGCGGCGTGGTCGTCGGCGATTTTAAAAGCAGTGTATCGGATATGATACCTGAAAGCATAAGCCCGGCGATGGATTCGGGAATAGCGGTCTGCTGTTCCAGAAACATTTGATAGATTATCGTGTTGGTGCTGCCCACTGGCAGATTGCGAAATGCAATGGGCAAATGCGTGGAGATATCGCCGATTTTATGGTGATCGATTACCTCGATTACATTTGCTTCATGGAGGCCTTCTGCTGACTGACCATGTTCATTGTGATCGACGACAATGACATTTTTTTTGCCTGGGTTTAGCAGATGACGTCTGCTGATAATCCCGACATACTTCCCATCAGAATCGACAACTGGAAATTTTGAGTGCTTTGAAGTCTGGATGAGTTCTTTAACATTCTCAAGATACTCGTCTTCTTTAAATCGGATCAGTTTCTGATGTTCCATGATGGAACCGAGTGTATTCGTCTGACTGATAATGCGTGAGGTATAGTAGGTGTCAAATGGCGTCGAAATCATGTTAACGCCTGTGACAGCCGCTTTTTCAACGAGTTTGTCCGGTACTTTCATATCGCCAGTGATGATAATCAGCTGTGCTTTTGATGCAATGGCATAATCAATTACATCATAGCGGTCACCTGTAATGATGACAGAATGCTTGTCGAAAATGTCTTCTCGAATAATCGTCGTATCGTGAAATGCCGTTATCAGGATATGGCCGTTAATCTGAGGATGACCATAGTTGAGAACCGTCCCATTAAGATTGCGCTGAACATTTTCAAAGGAGGTATCAAGTTTATAAAAATCGCCGTTGATCGTGTTCATGGCGATGTCTTTCATGGTCATAATGCCCAGCAGTTTATGAGAATCATCCACCACGGGAAGAGTTCGAATGCGATGGCTGTTCATATGATTGTAGGCTGTTAGAATTGATTCGTCCGGGGTTAAGGGATCAACCCTGTCAAGGTTTAAGTCCTTCAACTGAATTTTAACATTGTCGAGATAATCAGGCGCCGTTACATTAAATCGATTGAGCACAAAGGCGGTCTCTTTTGAAATTTCGCCTAAGACATAAGGTGTTGCATCCATCCCCTGTGCGCTTTTTAAATAAGCGAGCGCTATTGCTGATGTAACGCTGTCCGTATCGGGATTTCGATGACCGAAGATCATCACTTTTTCATTCATAATGGTTTACCCTTCCTTTTGATGGCATTCAAATTGATGGCATTCAAAGCCACCCTTCAATTGGATATGCTCTATTATAACATAGTGTCCATGCTGAAAAACCTTAAATATTTTGTGAAATGCCTTAATTATCAGTCAGAATCAGCCATATTTAATGGCATTTTTGAATAATTAATGAATTTAATGAAAAATAAATAGGAATTGACAAAACACATGCTATAATATTGTGAATAAATGAACAATACTTGGAGGAACAATGAAATTTTTTCGTTTCATGTTTTTAACGGCACTGGTGATCCTCAGTATTTCTGCAATGACAATCATCATTGGCGTCTTCTACGCTTATCAATTTAATGATGATGAAAACAATCTCTACTATTCTGAACTGAGTTATCGCCTGATTGAAAAACAAATAGAACACCGTATGGAAATGGCTGCCGATCATTTGTTTTATTCAAATGATGCAATTGATCTTCGAAACAGCATTACCCTCTCGCTGGTCAATCAGCTGGATGACAGTGCCTTTAAGACAAAGATGATGAATATTGCCACCGCGGAAACCATGACGGGCTATTACTATGAACTCGGTGGCGAAGACCATATAAACCGCGTTGTAGGCAGTTATGAGCGCGCTGTGATTGATCGTGCGCTGGGAGCCTTTCGAGACGATTTGACAGAAAATGTACAGATGGATATTGTCAAAGTTGAATCGCAAGACTATTTGGTCTTTATCAATCAATACCATAATTATACAGACAATGCCTCACATTTTATCGTCTACTATACGCCATTTGAAAACTTTGCCAATACGAGTATTTTAAACGACTTAACCAATGGCAACGGCTTCTTAAATATCGAAATCATTTTGGACAGTGCGATTAGCGGCAACGCCGTATCGTTTAAAGATGGTTATATCGACATCACACAAGACGATTACAACGTTGTTTATATGCCGGTTACAGAAGTATCAGATCATTGGATTATGGCTGTTTACATGGATAAACCAAGAATTATCAGTGCCATTAACCATAAGATTAATATGATTATTATGACAATACTCGCAGGTTTTTCCTTGTTTACCTTTATCTTTTTGTTTCTTTCCAAAAAGGTCAGTAAAAACCTTGATGACGTTGTCGGACAGGTAGATCACATTGCCAATGGTCACTATACCAATAAAATTAATCTTAAGGGCATCTACGAACTTGAACAGCTATCGAACAGCATCAATCAAATGGGTGATACCATTGATGCAAAGATCAGCGAACTTTCTAAAAAGAATGCCGAAATGCTGAGATTAATGATCGAAGCTTTAGATGCGAATGATACCTATACGAAGGGACACTCGGAACGCGTTGCAAAATTAGCGCGCAAGCTGGGTGAAGCCGTTGGTTATGAAGATATGGATCAGCTGATTTCAACGGCACTGCTGCATGACATTGGCAAGATTACAGTGCCGGAGAATATTTTAAACAAACCCGGAAAGCTTGAAAAAGAAGAATTTGAAATGATTAAGCAGCACACGGTTGTCGGCAAGCGCATTCTCAGTCAATCCAGCGCATTTGATAACATTGACGATTTAGCGCTCTACCATCATGAGCGTATAGATGGAAAGGGCTATCCGGAAGGATTGACAGGTGAAAAAATCCCCTTTGGTGCAAAGTTAATCGCCATTTGTGATGTTTATGATGCATTGACCACTGCCCGCCCCTATCGCGGCGCCATGACACATGAAGCGGCAATGGCCATTATCATTGAAGGAAAAGGCAAGCAATTCTCAGAAAAAGTCGTCAATGCGTTTATGACACTGGATATCAGATCCATATAATATATAAAAAGACCCGGCAGTATGCCGGGCTTTTAATTTATTAAGGTTAGTTTCTGTTATTAAGGTTGGTTTATGCAATTGTCATTTGCAGGTTTTTAAAAGATTTTCTAAGGCCTACAATTATCTAAGGCCTACAATTATCTAAGGCCTACAATTATCTAAGGCCTACAAATTATCTTAAGGCCTTCAAATTATCTTAAGGCCTTCAAATTATCCTAAGGCTTCAAATTATCTAAGACCAACAAATTTATAAGGGCTTTAAATTTTCTAAAGGCTTAAAATATCAAAGGCTTGAAAAGGTGTTCAAAGCACTCATTAAAATACTCTAAAGCTATTTTATGATGCAGATACAGTATCCAAAACGAGTGTGATCATTTCATTAAACGTTTTTTCACGTTCTTCTGCGGACGTCTCTTCTGATGTTACCAATGAATCGCTGACCGTCAAGACACAGAGTGCATCAGCATGATACTTGGCAGCTAGTGTATAGAGTTCTGCCGCTTCCATTTCAACGGCTAAAATGCCATAATCAATAAACTGCTGGTTGCGGTTGCTGTTGGCATCATCATAAAAACTGTCTTCTGACAATATATTGCCAACATGGATCGGATAGCCTTTTGCCGTGCCCTCCCGATAGGTACGATAGAGCAGATCAAAAGTGGCAATCGGTGCAAAACTGGTATTTGGAAATCTGCGATTATTCATGTTGGATGTCGTACATGCTGCTTGTGCCAGTATAATATCTCTGATTTTAACCTCAGGCTGCATGGCACCGCAAGAACCGACGCGGATTAGCGTTTTGACATCATAAAATCTCAAGAGTTCATTGACGTAAATTGACAGAGACGGCATGCCCATGCCCGTTCCCTGCACGGAGATGCGAACGCCATTGTAGGTTCCTGTATAGCCGAACATCCCTCTTACGGTATTGTAGCACTGAGGTTTTTCTAAAAATGTCTCGGCAATGTATTTGGCGCGCATGGGATCACCCGGCAACAGGACGATATCGGCAATGTCTCCAAGTTTTGCGTTGATATGTGTACTCAATGTTAACCTCCAAAGTTGACGAATTAGTAGGCTGTTCACCCTACTCCATTTTACCATAAAAAAGCTTAGGCACATAACGGCCTAAGCTTTTTTTGTCATGATTTTACAAGCTGATCAATTAAATGAACAGCATTCATTACTCATTGACAACGTTCAAATTGTCATATGCAGCGGAAAGCATGAGTTTAATGCGGTTGAGCTGGTTGACTTCGCTGGCGCCCGGATCGTAGTCAATGGCAACGATGTTCGCCCCGGGATAACTGTTTTTAAGCTCTTTAATCATGCCCTTACCCGTAATATGATTTGGCAGGCAGGCAAACGGCTGCATACAGACGATATTGTTGACGCCGCTGTGAATGAGTTCGATCATCTCTGCGGTGAGGAACCAGCCTTCGCCAGTTTGATTACAAAGTGACAAATGCGGTTCTGCGAGTTTGCCAAGCGTCTTGATATGCGTTGGTGAACTGAAGCGCTTACTTCGATCAAGTGCTTTTGACATTGGCTTTCGATAGTATTCAATGAGTGCAATAATGACTTCACTGATGACACGTGCCTTCATTGATCCTGACAGCACTTGATGTTTGATGACGCTGTTGTAAGCTGAATACGCAAAGAAGTCCACTAAATCCGGCATGACGGCTTCTGCGCCTTCTTTTTCAAGCAAATCGACAATATTGTTATTGGCTGTCGGGTGAAATTTAACCAATATCTCGCCGACGAGCCCAACTTTTGGTTTTTCAATGGCTTTGAGTGGGAGCTTATCGAAATCATCGACGACATCATTGACGATCTGTTTGAAATCAGCGCGTCTGCCCTTTTCAAAGCTGTTGTTGATGCGGTCGACCCACTTATCATAAAGGGCGTTGGCCGATCCTTCCGTGACTTCATAAGGGCGTGTTTTGTAAAGAACACGCATTAGGAGATCGCCATAGAGCATTGCCTGTACCATGCGTTCCAGTGATTTACGCGTTAATTTAAACCCTGGATTGCCCTCAAGCCCCACTGCATTGAGACTGATTACCGGAATATGCGCCATATTGGCACTTTTAAGTGCCTGACGAATAAAGGCAATGTAGTTGGTTGCCCGACAACCACCGCCAGTTTGTGAAATGATAAGCGATGTATGATCGAGATCATATTTGCCGGAATTAAGCGCTTTCATCATTTGTCCGACAACGATAATCGAAGGATAGCATGCGTCGTTGTGAACATATTTCAGACCTTCATCAATTGCAGATGTATCAACGGATGGCAGCACTTCCATATTATAGCCCTCTGTGCGCATTGCGGCCTGAACGAATTGAAAATGTATCGGTGACATCTGCGGCACGAGAATCGTATGTGTCTTTTTCATCTCTTCTGTAAAAATAACGCGTTCATTTGGCTCGTTTTGTCTTTCAGGTACAAAACCGCGCTTTTCACGTTCCTGAATGGCAGCCATTAGGCTTCTAATCCGGATGCGGACAGCGCCTAAATTATTGATCTCGTCTATTTTAATCGTGGTGTAAATCTTGCCGTATTGTTCCAGTATTTCCTTTACTTGATCGGTTGTGACGGCATCAAGCCCGCAACCGAAAGAATTCAGCTGGACGAGTTCAAGTGCAGGGTGCTTTGCGACATAGGTTGCTGCGGCATAAAGCCTTGTATGATACACCCACTGATCGACAACGCGCAGCGGCCGTTCAATCACGTCGAGATGAGAAATCGCATCTTCTGACAAGACGACGAAGCCAAAGGATTCAATGAGATCCGGAATACCATGATTGATTTCAGGATCAATATGGTAAGGCCTGCCGGCGAGGACAATGCCTCTTAAGCCGTTTTCTGCCATATAAGCGAGTGTTTCCTCACCCTTTTTCTGAACGTCTTCTCGGTATTGATCGTGCTCGCGATACGCGTGTTCAGCGGCATTTAGGATTTCTTCATCATCAATGCCCCACTTGCGAATTTCTTCGACAAGGCGTTTTTTCATGCGCTCAGGGTGATCAAGCGGCAGGAAAGGATGATAAAAGTGAACATCGCTGTTTTTAATGTGATCCACATTGGCATTGATGGTTTCAGGGTATGATGTCACAACGGGACAGTTATAATGGTTCCCCGCTTTTGGATCTTCTGTTCGATTGTATGGGATGCTCGGATAAAAAATCTTGTCAACCTTTCGAAGAATTAGATCTTCAATGTGACCGTGCACCAATTTTGCCGGATAGCAAACGCTTTCCGAAGGAATGGTTTCCATGCCCATTTCGTAGATCATCTTCGATGAGTGTTTGGAAAGTTCCACTCTGAATCCTAAATCTGTAAAAAAAGTATGCCAGAACGGGTAATCTTCATAGATATTCAAAACACGCGGAATGCCAATAACCCCACGCGTCGCTTCCTCCCTTTTAAGTGGTCGGTAGTTGAAAACGCGTTTAAGTTTGTACTTATAGAGATTTGGCAGCGCTTCTTTGGCGGTTTCAATGCCGGCACCGCGGTCACATCGATTGCCGACGATAAACTCACGGCCATCGGAAAATGTATTAATGGTGAGGTGGCAGTTGTTACCACAGAGGCCACAGCGTCTGGAAGTCGTTTCCGCTGAAAAATGATTCAGCGTTTCGATATCCAGCATGGTGCTGACACAGCCTTCTTCTGCTCTTTCTCTTGAGATGAGCGCACAGCCAAAAGCGCCCATGATGCCGGCAATATCAGGGCGAATTACTTCTCTGCCCGATATCTGTTCGAGTGCACGTAAAACGGCATTATTATAAAAGGTTCCGCCCTGTACGACGGTGCGTTTGCCGAGATCTTCCGGTGTGCGCATACGAATAACCTTAAACAGTGCATTTTTAATGACAGAAGTTGAAATGCCGGCAGATATATCAGAGACCGTTGCACCTTCCTTCTGGGATTGTTTAACACGAGAATTCATAAAAACGGTACATCTCGTGCCCAAATCAACGGGCTTCTTTGAAAAAAGTCCCTTAACGGCAAATTCTTCAACTGGCAGATTAACTGATTTTGCAAAGGTTTCAATAAAGGAACCACAGCCTGAGGAACAGGCTTCATTAAGCATAATCGAATCGATGACGCCGTCGTGGATTCGAAGGCTCTTCATATCTTGACCGCCGATGTCTAAAATAAAATCAACATCCGGGCAGAAATGTTCAGCTGCTTTATAATGGGCAACAGTTTCAATTTCGCCATAATCAAGTTTGAGCGCTGCTTTGATAAGGTTTTCACCATAGCCGGTTACAGTGGCATAAGCGATAAATGCATTTTTCGGCAATTGAGGAATCAGTGCTTTTAATGCATTAATGGTCGTAGCAAGCGGTTTGCCTTCATTGGAAGCATAAAAACTATAGCATAATTTCCGGTCTGCATTGACAAGTGCGATTTTTGTCGTCGTCGAACCGGCATCAATGCCTAAATAGAGCGGCCCCTGAACAGAATCGAGGGTCGTTTTTTCAACCGTGTGCGCTTGATGACGCGCTAAAAAGGCCTCATAGTCCGCTTCTGATTCAAAGAGCGGCTTAATGGTGCCGTGATCGCCAGGAACCTCACAGTAGATGGAGGACATGCGGTCATAGATGCAGCTAACATCAGTCTGTTCAACTTCTTTTGACGCAATTGCAGCACCAAGGGCTACAAAATACTGCGGATTTTCAATTGGGACGACATGCTGTTCATCTAAATTGAGCGTTATTTCAAAACGTCTTTTGAGCTCTGAAAGAAAAGACAACGGGCCGCCTAAAAATGCCACTTTTCCGCGAATAGGCTTGCCGCAAGCAAGACCGCTAATGGTTTGATTGACGACTGCCTGCAAGACACTGGCTGCAATATCTTCTTTCATTGCGCCTTCGTTCAGCAGCGGCTGAACATCTGTTTTGGCAAAGACGCCGCATCTTGATGCAATCGGATAGACATCTTTATAATGCATGGCGAGATTATTGAGGCCTTGTGCATCTGTTTTTAAAAGGGATGACATCTGATCAATAAAAGAACCGGTACCGCCGGCACAAGTCCCGTTCATACGCTGTTCAACTGTATTGCCAAAGTACATGATCTTTGCATCTTCGCCGCCGAGTTCAATGGCGACATCCGTTTGGGGCGCTAGTTTTTTAACTGCTTTTGTACAGGCAACAACTTCCTGTATAAAGGTTACACCAAGGCTTTCAGCCAGACTTAATCCAGCGGACCCCGTTACCATTAGTTTGACTTTTGCTTCGCTTAGTACACTTTTAGAATCATCAAATAGTGCGTTTACTGTATTTTTTACATCAGAAAAATGTCTTCTGTAGTCTTTGTAGACGATATTTTCCTGTTCGTCCAAGACAATAATTTTGACGGTAGTTGAACCGACATCTAACCCAACACTTAACTGTTTCATAAAGTTTTAAACACCTCTTAATAGCATAAAATAATAACATAATATCGCGTGGAATAACCTAAACTATAAAATCATAATATCGCGTGGCATCACTAAACTATAAAATCATAATGACGTAAGTCATACTAGCCTTAAAATAACTTAAAATAAAACCAACCTGTAAATTAAATAAATTAAACTAACCTGTAAATGATACTAACCTGTAAATGATACCGACCTGAAAAAATACAGCCTTCTCAATCATTCTAACCACTAACCTGCAGATTGTACGGATCTGCAAACCACAATGCTGATTATGTTCAGATAGCGCCTCCTTTACTGTGCCTCAATTGACTATTGAAAATGCAGATGCATGGTATTGGTGTGTTCATTAACTTCCTATATATATTATAAAGGCATGCGTAAAAAAAAAGTGTTAAATATTAACATTAATTTGTAAAAAATGGCATGCTACATGTTTTTTTTATGGATATTACTTGCCTTTTTTAGCTTGTTTTTATATTAAAAAAGACGCCAATCAGCGCACTTTTTTGTAAAAGGTATCGTTATTCTAATCTGTTTGTAGATAAAGTGCTACAAAAGGCATAGATTAATCATAATCCCAAATAAAGAAATAATCAACTATTAATTGAAATGATTTATCAAAGGCGTTTTGGAATAATGCTCAACTTAAATGAGTTTTTCAACTTCTTTTGCCAAGACGGTAAGTGCATTTTTCTTTGGATTGATTTCATTTGGAAGGCTGATAAATGCGCCCGCGACAAAGGTATCATCAATTTCATTTGTTTTGATAAAGTTATTGAGCACATTCAGAAACAGATTTTTAGTTTGTTCTTTATCGTTTAGACTTCGCTTTGGCAGTATAATGACAATGCCGTTATTGCCGAGGTGGAAGATCCCATCATCATCCTTTAACAAGTTGGTTACTTCCATGGTCAAGGTACGCAAAATAGCCAAGTCTTTAAAATTGGTACTGCGGTTGCTCTTGGGATTTTTATGATAGATGACCATGAGGCCAATAAGCAGCTCATAGTTTTCCTGAACCGCCTTTTTAACCGCGTGAAACACCGCTTGATCAATTTGATTAGGCGAATAGTCTGGGATATCTTTCGACTTTGCAAAATGCTCAATATGACCACCCAATTTTTGTCTTAGGTAATCGTCGTCAAAGGGCTTTAAAACATAATCGGACGCCCCTACTTTTAAAGCCTGTACGAAAGATTTACGCGTATTAAGGCCGGTGAGTACCAGAACCATAATGTCAGGATAAAGCATTTTAATACGGTCAATTAATTCGTAACCATCCTCAGCACCCAATTTTACATCAATGATGACGAGATCAATATCAATGTGGTTGGTTAGGCGGTTAATGGCTTCAAAGGAACTGGTCGCAACAAGGATATCAATATTTTCATTGACGAGTTTTTTTATGCGGTATGATGTTGTCGTGTTAATATCGACTACTAAAAATTTCATAATTTATATTCTCTATGGCTCCCCTCATCATAATCTATCGGCAGCAATCACCGTTATGTTTAATCTTTTGACGGTGGATTAGACTTGCGATAGGTCCGCATATTCTTCATTTCGAGACCGTCGTAACCCTTTTTATGCAGTTTATGCTGTATGTTGTCTTCGATAATGGTCTTAAATAAAACGAGTGTCGGTACCCCCATAAACATGCCGACAACGCCAAATGTCGCACCGCCAACTGTAACGGCAACAATGATCCAAAATGCGCTGACGCCGACGGAATCGCCTAAAATATAAGGCCCGATCACCCAGCCGTCCAGCTGTTGTATGACGAGAATGGCAATAAGCATCCATACGACGAGAACAGGCTGATCCGGTGCGGCGATGTAAGTGATGATGGATGCCGGTACAGCGCCCAGAAATGGCCCAAAGTAAGGAATCATATTTGTCAGCCCGATGATGAAGGCGATGAGCAATGCAAATTCAAATTTGAAGATCGTAAAAATGACAAAAGACAAACAGCCGATGATAAGGCTGTCAATGAGCTTGCCGATGACAAACGCCTTGAAAATTTTGTGTGCTTTGTAAGAGACATCAAAGATAACAGCAGCCTGTTGATCATTAAAATTTGCATAAATAAAACGTTTGATGCGAGCGACCAAATCCGGTTTGTCAGCCAACATGTAAATGGATATAATCAATGAAACGATAAAGCTGATAAGACCTGATGTTATTTGCTGAATTTTATTGACAATCAGCAGGACGAAGTTACCGGTGGCATTGGTAAGTTTTTGAACCATTGGCGTAACTGTATTAATGATGCTCTGCTGGATTTCATTGAGGTAAATGTTGTTAAAGTCCTGTCGGAAAATCTGGTTTAAGTCAATGTCCATATTTCCAAGCGCTATAATAATGGTATTGACAGCGCTGACGATTCTCGGAATGATGAGTGCGCCGACCAGCGTAATCAGGGAAATAAAGATGATAAAAGTCAGCAAAATGGAGAGCGTACGATTTAACCGCGTATGCTTTTCAATGTAACGAACGAGATAATCCAAGATATATGTGATAATAAATGCGTAAAGGACAGGTGTAATGCCCTTAAATAGAATACTCCAAACGGGAGTTCGCGTTAAAAACAGTATAATGGTCGTGCCAATCAGCACGAGTTTTGAAAAGTGAATAATATTCCAGTCTTTAAAGTTCATGTCGCCCCCGATAGTATGTATCGAATATGAAGAATCATTTCGATCAGCTGTAGATATGGTTTGTTTAATAGGATTTGTCTAATGAATGTACCATATAATAAATATACCATAAGTTTTGTTTAAGATAAATTAAATTGATAAGTCATAAGGTTGACATAAATATATTATGTTAACTGAGTGTGTTTATGAGTATATTTAGCGCGACAATGGATATGAGCTGACAGTCCCCTAGATAATAAAAACCTGCGGTTTTGCGTCATATTGATAACGCAGTTATCGCAGGTTATATTGCTTTAATGTCATTAATATGCATTTTGATCTGATTCGCCTTGCGTTACAATGGCAATTGACTGTGATGCGCCAATACGCGTTGCACCTGCTTCGATCATGATCATGGCAGTTTTATAATCGCGAATGCCGCCGGATGCCTTGACGCCGATATCTGGGCCTACTGTCTTGCGCATGAGTTGGATATCTTCAGCCGTTGCGCCGCCTGAACTAAATCCGGTTGAAGTTTTAACAAAATCAGCACCGGCTTCAACTGAAAGCTCACAGGCTTTTATCTTCTCCACGGCTGTTAAGAGACAGGTTTCAATAATGACTTTCAAAACAGCGCGTTTGTCAATTGCTTTGACAACTGCTTCAATGTCTTTTTTGACTAAATCATAATCCATTGCTTTAAGTGCACCGATGTTAAGCACCATATCGATTTCATTAGCGCCGTTTTCGATCGCTTCATTTGCTTCAAATGCTTTTGCCGTAGATGTTGTCGCCCCCAAGGGAAAACCCACAACTGCCGTGACTTTAACGTCAGTTCCTGCAACGGCATCAGAAACAGTTTTTACATGACCCGCGTTTACGCAGACAGAATAAAAGTTATATTCAACTGCTTCACGGCAAATTTTTAAGACATCGGCTTTTGTTGCTTCAGGCTTTAAAAGCGTATGATCAATGTATTGCGATAAATTCATTTCACTCACCTCTTCGTTTGATCTTGATGGACTTCACTGCCATCATATCTAATACCCGGGAAACCGTCAAATGAAAACGCTTTTTTTATAAAAAGACCACAATTATTTAGAATAGACACTCTCTTTTAGTGTTGCAATGTAAGGCAGATTTCTATATTTTTCAGCAAAATCGATCCCATAGCCTACGATGAATTCGTCTGGAATTTGAAAACCGCGGTATTTGACTTTAAGCGGCGCAATCCGTCTTTCAGGCTTGTCTAACAATGTGCATATTTCAAGGCTTCTCGGCCCTCTAGATTTAAAATTTTCAATGAGATAGTTAAGTGTAAGACCTGTATCAATGATATCTTCCACGATAATGACATCGCGTCCCTCGATACTGTAGTCAAGATCTTTTAAGATTTTTACGACGCCGGAACTCTTTGTCGAACTACCATAACTTGAAGCTGCGATAAAGTCAATCTCTAACGGTAAATTAATCTCACGCATGAGATCACACATAAAAATGTTGGCGCCTTTTAGAACGCCGACCAGTAAAATGTCTTTACCCTGATAATCTGCTGAAATCCGTGCTGCCAAGGATTTGACGCAGGTGTTCAGATCTTCCTGAGAATACAATATCGATTTAATATCCTGTTCCATGTCGAACTCCTTCATTTGCATATTTTATCATACGATCGGGTATCGGCTCTTATTTTCGACACCCTAAGTATAGTACAATTCTAACATAGAAATCAGCATATAAAAATGAATTCTTTCTCGCCAATCCTTAAAGATTGCCCATTTTTTAGGGGGGTTAGCGATTGAACGCGTTTATGATCGACAAAGGTGCCGTTTTTCGAATGATGGTCAAGCACAAAATAGTGTGAATCGCGTTTCGTAATGGTGGCGTGATGTGTGCTGACGGTGGCATCGTTAATGGCAATGTGATTGTTCTCACCTCTTCCGATGGTGTTGTCATCATAATAGAGTGCAATGCGCTCCTGGGTGATCATGGCGACAAGGTAAGCTCTTTTGATAACGGCTTGGGTTTCTTTAAGCGAATTTGAAAATACCGTCATTTTATTGACAGCGCGGCAATCCGCTGTCTTGTACGGTTTTTGCTTTGATGCATGCTTCTGCGTTGGCTTGTGTTTTGATTTCTGTATGGTTTTTTGTGTTGATTTTTGTATGGGGGCTTGATTTTGCTTCGATGAATCATGTGATAAGAATCGCTTAAAAGGATTTTTACTATTTTGAACCGTTTTTACGGAGGGCGCTTCAATTGCTTGAGGTGACGTCATTGTCGATGTAAGCCAATGATATGGCGATAACCCCGTGTTGTTTAAAAAAGTCCCAAGTAAGGTGGTGTCTATTTCACGAAATAACATTTGATGGTCGTGAAATAGTAGAAATTTTAAAAGCAAGCGCTGGTTGGCAAGCGTTATCGGGAAATAGGCAGCGGGCAAGGTTTCACAGGGGATGTAGCAAAAGTACCAGTTTTTAACGGTTTCATTCCAAAAAATGCACTGTGGGTGTAAACACAGTGCATTGGGATTCAATAAATAATCCGGCAAAAGTACGGTAGTCTGCTCTAATGACCTAAAGAGCTCGATGACACTCGCCATGGTTATTTTTTCAGTACTTAACATCGCATCAAGCGAAGGCATGCCGTCAGCATTAAGCCCTAATTGATTCAAGTCCGCATTATAATCGAGTTTTATTAAATTCAGCGCATCCGAATGACAAACCATTTCGTATTCGAATGGTATGATGGGTTCTTTTAGATAGATCATTTCTCGATACATAAAAGTTTCCTAGCGAATTATTTGATAATACTTGTGGCATCAGTATCTATTTTAGCTTTGATCTTATCAAATAATCCAACCGCATAATCTTTGAAAAGCAGTGCTAAACCAACGAGAACGGCAAGGATAAGAACAATCTCTATTGTTCCCATACCCCGCTCATCCGATCTGATGTGCATAAACGATTCAGTTAAACGACGCTGATACAAACGCCTTTTGATATCCATGTTTTGAATATGTGTTTTCATAGTTACCTCCATAAATTTTAAAATGTTTGTATGACATGGCACTAGCCAAGGGTCAATAAAATAGGTGCGACAATGACGATGACAACACTGATAAATGACAGCATTAGCAAAAATGTCATTATTGCTGAAATACGCTCGGATTTCATCTTTGCCTGTGTATGACGAAATTGCCAGAGCTCTTTGTAAAGGTAGTCAAGGGACTGCACGGTCATTTGGCTGCCGGTTATATGAAATTGATTGAGCATTTGCGCCACGCGCCAAATAATGTGATGGTCAGCCTCTGAAGCCATTTCGTTAAAGGCGGCCAAGCCGTTATGTCGGCTCTTGTATTTAGAGATAAGCGGCTCAAACGCTTCTGATGTCTCATGTGCACTTATAATGGCCTTGATAGCTGTTTCCAGTGTAACACCGCAGTTTAAATTGAGCACCAGTTCTTGAAGGAACTGCGGCAGCACAGCGACAAAGGGCGAAATCGGTCTTTTCTTTATATGCTTTGCAATTAAAAATTGATCTAGGCGTTGATTGGCGTCGTCTAATTTAGTTTGAATTTTTGTTTTTAAATCATTCTTCACTGCAGCGATCTCCCTTTAAATGTCGATTTTGACAATGCGTTCAGATATGGCTTTCATCAGAATAATAAGTGCCAGTGCCAGTGTCATGATGATTCGACCAATTAAAGTTTCATATAAAATCGCTAAGTAATCTGGCGAAAGACTGGAAACAAAGACGACGATGACAATTGGGGCAAAGACCAGGATCATCTGCTCCATTTTTTTTTGATAGAGAATACGATGAATTTCACTGACGATTTGCTGTTTGTAAGCAATGATTTCAAGTGTCTTCCCTGTAATAAATGCGGGATCGACGCCAAGCTGTCGTCCGGTTAACAATAAATCGCAATATTGGCTGCAGTCTTCAATGGGAAAAGTTTCGCGCATTGCTTGATAGAGGCGTTCTGCCGTAACCCCTAATTTCACTGTATGCATGAGATGCGTCAGTTTATTGGCGTTTCTACTGTTTTCAAGACTTAAAAGTGCCTTTTCAAAGGTCATGCCAACGGATAACTGACTGTTTAAGTGATTCAAAAAGTCGATAAATGACTCTAAGTAAAGGAGTTCGTTGGACTTCTTAAAGGCGCGCAAAAATTTGAATTTTAGAAAGACAATGACGATACCGATGGGAACACTCCAAAAGGTATGGTAAAAAACGGCTATCCCACTGATGAAAAAAGCGAGATCAAAGACGAGGACAGAAAGATCCAAGGTCTCAATATTGATTTCTTTAAGGTGACCGCCACTGTTTTTCTTTTCTGAATGGTCACTGTTTTTCTTTTTGGATGGTAGCCATTTCATAGCGAATGAGTTTTCTCCTATTGGCAATTTTTTCAGTCATCTCTAAAGCAGTCAACGGTTGTAAGCTATCACGCGAGGCATCGTAGTCATAATGTTTAATGAGCTGATATTGATCGAGGTCTTTTCTGATTTCTGCAATCTGTGCAATAAAGCGCTTGCCGTTTGCAAGGTGTTCAATGTGCACAATAAAATCAATGGCAGATATAATCTGCTTTCGTATGAGCGTATCAGAGAGGTTGCCATGATGACTTGCAATACTCTCAAGGCGCATGAGCATGTCTTCCGGGCTGTTGCCGTGACCTGTGGACATAGAGCCGTCGTGCCCCGTATTCATAGCCTGCAGCATATCATTAACTTCTTCTCCCCTAACCTCACCGACGATGATACGGTTGGGCCGCATGCGAAGTGCCGTTTTGATGAGGTCGGCGACGCTGATGGTCTGTGAGGCATTTCCCTGTGATCGTGTTTCGAGGGAAATAAGATTTAGATGGTATCTGAGATTGAGTTCTCGGGCATCTTCAATGGTAATAAGGCGCTCATCTCGCGGTATACAGCTGCTTAAACAGTTTAGCAGGGTCGTTTTGCCTGTGCCCGTCCCCCCGCTGATAAAAAAGTTGTAGCGTGCCGTGATTAGCATAGAGAGAAAATCTGCCACTTCTTGGCTCATCATGCCGACTTCTACCAGTGCCGATAAATCTGTAAAGTGCTCGCTGAATTTTCGAATGGTCATAACGGGGCCGTCTTTTGCAATGGGATTTAAAACGACATTAACCCTTGAACCGTCACTGAGGTGTGCATCTAAAATGGGGTTTGAAAAGTTAATCGGGCGATCAATTTCAACTGCGATTTTATCGACGATTCGCATTAAGTGCGCTTCACTTTCAAAAGTCATTGCAATGGGTTCAAGTTTGCCGTTTCGTTCAACAAATATGTGATTGGGGCCATTGATCATAATTTCGGTAATGGCTGGGTCTTCAAGCAGTGGCTGAAGAATATCATAATGAAAAATAGCGTCAATGATTCGCTGTTTGAAATGAAGCTTGTCCATAAGGCTCAAATGTCGCTTTGTGCCAACTATGGTGTCAATTTTTGCTTCAATAATCTTTTGATCAAAGACTTGCAGGTCAACCAGTATGGCTTCTTTTACCTCGCTGATTTCCTGATAAGTGATGTCGGACATATTAACTCCCATTTAGCCATGCGTCATACGTTATTTTTGAAAAATTACCGTCAAAATCAACGGCATAAAGACTGTCAGCACTGTGCAAGAGCGCGAGTTCGTTTGGATGTTTTGGCAGGTAGCATAAATAATAGACATCGTAGAGCTGTTTAAAGGTATCGATGATGCCTTCAAAATATGAAAATGCCATATCGGCAAATTCAGGCGCACTGACTGCAAGTGAAAGCAATTTGCTTGGAGACCGCTGAAAACTACGAATATAATTTGACGGCGGCAATTGTCCTTGGTGGTATGTCCATAATGCTTCCGGCGCCATTGAGGAATCAGTTGCAAAACGATGCAGGATGGTATGCGGTTCTAGGTCAATCAAGAGTGAACGCTCATTAAGCTGTATGGCATTCAGACAGTATTCAAACCATTGCCGGTAGTCAAGTGATCGATTGCCGACAAAAACATTTAATGAACGCTTTGCACCAAATAGATCTGCGAGAATCTGATGTCTACTTTGAAAAACGGAGAGGCAGTGTATATCGGCCGCATATTGTTCAGGGGATCTTGTCAAAACAGTGCCATGCAGTTGTTTTACAGCTTCGATCTGCTCCGTTGTGTAAAGATGATACAGGTCGTCCACAACAACCGGTATGGATGATTCCGGATCGATTCCTGTCAACGTGTTAAAATCAATCATTGTAATGGATGCTTTTGAATCTTTAAACAGCATTCGTGTATAAGGCGTCTCTACAACATACATAATAACTCCCAAAATATGGATTATGGAAACAGTATATACCATATTCTGTAAAATGTAAATAATTAACATTTAAAAGAATCAAAAATCGCCTGCAATGCGGTCAGTATAAACCGAATTGCAGGCGATTGCAGTTGCTTTGTTCATTGTGTCAAAGCAGTTTGCCGTTTAAATGATAGATGGACAAACCACTATTTCTTGTATGGATACTTCTCACGGTAAATTTTTTCATTGCGAAACCAAGTCGTCGTACTGAACGCAAGCCCAAAGAGCAGAAAGAAGGTAAAAGAAAATACCACTTGGAAAGGCGTTATGGCCATATTGGTCTTTGTCACGGCATTGATCCCCGTCATAAGCAGCCAGTAGATTGCAAAAGTCGAGACACCCCAGTTTAAAACACCGAATTTTATAATATACTTTGTTCGGCCGAGTTTTCGTTGTTCAGGCCATGTTTTAAGAATGACATCCTTTTGCGCCTGTTTTTTTGTAACGCCTTTTGACGGTTTGCTTGACATAGAATAGACTCCTTTTTATCTTTGACCTCAAGGGCAATTTTATGCGATCAAATTGATGATTAAAGTAATGATTTAAGTAACGATTAAAGTAACGATGCAATATCCTAATTATTTGATGCATCGTATGATACAGTATAGCAAAAAAGGCGCTAAACTGCCAGTGCATTTGATACCGTAGCATCGAAGATTCTAGTTCAGATCAAAGAAATTTAGCCTTTAAAAGCAATTGCATCGAGTTGAAATAATAGCCCATCTACCCCGCCGCGATGCGCAAATTCAGTTTGAATTGATTTTCTGGCGGGATATTTGCCATTGAAACGTTCTTTAATAATGGTTTCCATACTGGAATATGTCATATATCTCGAAAAAGGCAGTCCATTTTAACAACTGATTCAAGTGTCAATCCTACTGTTTCCAAACGCTCTGCTAAATGATCGAATGCGCCGTTAATTTGGTTTTCGATAGACTGGCCAGTATTGCCGACACAGAAATTGATAAAAACGTAATCGCCAGCTTCAACAATACCGGAATACGCCCAAGTTTCGTTAACATCACTTCGTATGATTTCTCTCATTGTCCTACTCCTTTTTTATGTAATGCGTTGATAGGGTTAATTTAACAATAGAACAAATGTTCTGTTTCGTCAACTGGAGCATTAAAAAAATAGGAGTGCCATTTTGCACTCCTACTATCATTTGGAAAAATGATTGAATGAAATTGATGTTTGGTCTATGCCTATACCGGATAAACTTTCTCCTGTTCATCAATGAGTTTGCTTTCGATGCTGTATTTTTTAGCCTGCCTTGATTGGAAGAATGTTTCCGCTACCTGTGGAAACAGTGCATGTGTCAAGACGTCTTCTTCTTCTTCGAGATACACTTTGATTTTATTGCGTTCAGATTCCAGCATTGGTTCCAGTAAATCAGCTGGTCTGCAGGTAATAACTTTCTGATCGCCAATAATTTTTCGGACGATTTCTTCTTTGATTGGAACCGCTGGACGGCCGTACATCCCTCTGACGTATTCTTTGATTTCCTTTGGTACCATTTTATAGCGTTCACCCATCAAGACGTTGAGAACGGCTTGTGTGCCAACCATTTGACTCGTTGGCGTTACAAGCGGCGGATACCCTAAGTCTTCGCGGACTCTCGGGACTTCTTTTAATACGTCTTCAAATTTATCCAGTGCGTTTTGAATTTTAAGCTGTGAAACGAGATTAGAGAGCATGCCGCCGGGTACTTGATAAACGAGTGTGTTAATATCGACGCCAAGAATTTTAGGGTCCATAAGACCGGATTTTAATGCCTGCTCGCGAAGCGGTGCAAAGTACTGTGTGATTTTATCGAGTTGATTAAGGTCTAATCCAGTATCATATGGTGTATTTTGAAGCATTGCGACAAAAGGTTCTGTCGGTGGCTGGCTCGTGCCGCTGGCAAATGGTGAAATTGCTGTATCGATAATATCTGCACCGGCTTCAATCGCCTTTAAATAGGTCATGGATGCTAAACCACTGGTACAGTGAGAATGAACTTCCAGTGGTACGTCCTTGATGACAGATTTTATCGCTGTGACGAGCTCCGCTGCATCATATGGTGTCAAAAGACCAGACATATCTTTAATGCAAATGGAATCTGCCCCGAGCTGTACCATGTCTCTTGCGAGATTTTTGTAGCTTTCAACAGTATGAACGGGACTGGTGGTATAGGAAATTGCCGCCTGTGCGTGCCCGCCTTCCTTTTTTGTCGTTATAAGCGCTTTTTCTATATTGCGAATATCGTTGAGTGCGTCAAAGATGCGAATAATATCAATGCCGTTGCCGATTGATCGCTTCACAAATTCTTCGACGACATCATCAGGATAATGTTTATAACCTAAAAGGTTTTGTCCCCTTAATAGCATTTGAAGTTTGGTCTTTTTAATGTGTTTCCTTAAAATTCTTAAGCGAACCCATGGGTTTTCATTTAAAAAACGAAGTGAGGCATCAAAGGTGGCACCTCCCCAACATTCAAGTGCGTGGTAACCAGTATTATCTAAAGTTTCCAAGATCGGAATCATTTGTTCAGTTGTCAGACGCGTTGCAATCAGCGACTGGTGGGCGTCTCTTAGAATTGTTTCAGTTATTTTTACCATAAGATCATCCTCCTTATGTCGTTTCCTTCTAAAAAAATTTTATCATTATCCGCAAAACGTGTACATAATAATGAAAAAGTGATATTATGTAATTAGCTTATTTAATTAGCAATAATGATTGATTACTTTATTTATTTAAGGAGGACTGCAGAATGGATGCTACTGATTTAAAGATAGTCAACATCCTTCAAGAGGATGGAAGAATCTCAATGAAAGAGTTGGGAAACAGAGTAAATTTAACATCTCCAGCCGTTTCAGAACGCGTAAAGCGTCTTGAGGAAAATGGCGTGATTATAGGCTATACAGCCATTGTCGACCCTACTCGAATGGATCTCTTTGTACAGGCGCTTGTACACGTTGGTTTAAAAGTCAGTGACCATGAACGCTTTAAAAAGCTCGCCCATGATGAGCGCAATATTGTGGAATGCCACCATGTGACCGGTGAAGAATGCATGACGGTCAAAGTCATTTGTGCAGATACACAGGAACTTGAGATGGTACTCGATAAAATACAGACGATTGGCTCTACCAAGACATCCATTATTCTTTCAAGTCCGCTTGAGCGCAAACCAATCCTGCCCAAAGAAAGCAGCGTGACGAAAAATACTTAAATAGTATTTAAGTTCGCAAAAAA